>NZ_BMQM01000001.1:300000-380426 GCF_014648115.1 Deinococcus seoulensis | reverse complement strand
CACCCTCATTCTGAGGTCAGAAGCCGTGCTGGACGTCCTTTTCTAAAACTGAAAGATGTCAGTCTACCAAGTTGACTTTTGGCACCCGCCGCTGCCGCGCCGTCCGGGGAGACGGACAGGCCGTAGTAGATCTCCTTGCCCTGCTTGAGGATCACGAGCGTGCCGCGCGCCTTTCCGGCGTTCACGCCGTTCATGACGCCCTGCTTCGAGAGGCCCGTGTCGGCCATCAGCATGTCGAGCGTCAGGTGCGCGAGCTGCCCGCCCGCGTTCCACCCGAAGGTGGCGCGGACGATGGCGAGCGTGACGCGCAGCTCGGCTTCTTTCATGTCGGCCTGCAGGGCGAACAGTTCGTTGGGGGTCTGCGTGTAGTTGGGGGCGCTGAAGCTCATGCGGCCTTCCTGGTGCGGGTGGACTGCCCGCTGGCGTTCGGTGCGGGTGTGGCGTGCTCCGGCAGGGCGCGGGTCAGGTGCTGCCAGCGGCAGGCCAGCAGCACGTACGGCACGGCGTACGGCAGGGTGCGGCGCACGTAGGCGCTGCGGACCTCCTCCCGGAGTTCGTCCAGGGTGGAGCCGCGCAGGGTGGCTCGGCGCATGTCGATGGTCACGGCCCGCCGGAACCACGGACTCCAGCAGGCGCTCCAGAACGTGATGCAGGTCAGCAGTCCGGTCAGCCGGGCCCGCTCGGCCTGCTCGGCCGGGGTGTCCGGACCGGACGGCCGCGCCGCCCGCCTGGAAGCCTTCTGACGGGGTGGCGGCGGCGGCACGGGGGTCTGAACTTCCGGGGCAGCCCACAGGGATTCCTGGGCCGCCGGGACGACCGCAGCCGCCCGCTCAGGTGGCGCCCTGCCTGCTTGCTCCCCGGCCGGGCCGCGTTCCAGGAACTGCGCGAAGCGGGCGGGGGAGACCTTCTCGCCGTTGTAGCGCAGCCGCTCGGTCCTGGCCCGGCCGGAGCGCGTCCGTTCCCAGGTGGCGCCGCAGCGGCCGCAGGTACTCGCGTGGCCACCGTCCACCGGGGCGGTCGTGGTCCACTCGTGCGTGCAGGCCTGCCCGGTGAAGCTCTCGGTGACGAGGAAGGCGTCCTGACTTTCGCGGCACTGCCAGGCGCGGAACGACGGGCTGAGCATCCCGGCGGCCGCGCCGATCACCTCACACTCCCGCGCGCTGGGCAGCCGGTCCGCCGTGCGCCACACGATCAGCATCCGGCGCTCGCCTTTCACGGCCGCCTTGACGTGCAGGCCGCCGGGCAGCTTGCGGTGCACGCCCGCCGAGGCGGCCGCACTCGCGGCGAACAGCTCCTCGAGGAGAGGGCGCAGGGTGTCAGTCGGCGGCATTCGATCCTCCCAGCAGCGGCGTGAGGTCCACGTCGTTCAGCCGCGCGAACGGGCCGTGCAGGGCGGTCGCGGCGGCGTTGTACGCCAGCGCGGCCAGCAGGACGTGCGGGAACGTCCCCAGGTAGATCTGCCGTCGGCCCTGGTGAATCACGGCCCGGAAGCCGCTCCCGAACGCGCTGACGCCCTTGAAGCCGGTCTTGTTGTTGCGGTGCGCGCGGCGGTTGCGGTTGTTCTCCTCGACCGTGCAGGGCCGCAGGTTCACGCGGCGGTTGTCGAGCGGGTCGCCGCTCACGTGATCCCGGTACCCGCTGCCGTCCGGGGCGCGCAGCAACTGGTGCAGGTTCACGGTGCGGCCCTTCGTGCCGGGCAGGTACGCGCGCGGGTACCCGCGCCGACTCAGGTGCCAGCGGTACCCGGACAGCAGCGGCAGGTCCGCGTCATCGACCAGCGCCACGCGGCCCTGCGCGAGCTTCCCGTACAGGGGTAGGTCGGCCATCAGGCGACCTGCCCCTGCGCGTCAGGTTGCCCTGCGACGCGCCGGTCACGTGCGGCGGCTTTCAGGCCCTGGATCTCAGCGGTGCGGATCTGCTCGAAGCTGGTGATCTCCCGGCCCAGCACTTCACCCACCCAGGCTTTCACGTCGGTGTCCCGCAGGCCGGGCAGCAGCGGCCCGAGCTGCCGGTGCAGGCGCGCGGCGCCCTCACGGGTGAGCGTGACGTCCGCCGGACTGGGCGCGGCGCTCAGGACGGCGTTCACCGGGGCGGGCGCCGCGTCGCCCGTCTGGCCGTGCAGGCACTTCAGCGCGGCGTTCAGGTGCCGCCACACGTCGCGTTGCACGTCCACGTCCTCCGGGAACCCGGCGCGCAGGTCCTCCAGGATCCGGACGAGGTGCGCGCCGCCGGGCGTGCGTTCCTGCTCCGGCCGCGCCCAGTCCGGTAACTCCGGAGT
This sequence comes from Deinococcus seoulensis, assembly GCF_014648115.1. NCBI lineage: Bacteria > Thermotogati > Deinococcota > Deinococci > Deinococcales > Deinococcaceae > Deinococcus > Deinococcus seoulensis. Next base: position 378,148 of record NZ_BMQM01000001.1, on the reverse strand, counting down.
GGTGACGGGCTGGCGGGTCGGGTCGTCCCAGTCCGCCCAGACGCGCGGCAGGTCGTACAGGTACCGCCCGATCCCGAAGTGCACCGCGCAGCGTTTCAGCGCGTCGCTGGCGGCGGCTTTCAGGGTGCTCAGGTCACCGTCCGGAGCCTGCCCGAGGTCCTCACGGGCGACCCCCAGGACGGTCAGGCGGCCCTTGACGGTCGGGACGGACGTGCCGGGGATGACCTCGACGCGGAACGTCCAGTCGGCCGGGCAGATGGCGTCCAGGCGGTCCTGAACGGCCCGCGCGTCGATGTGGGCCAGCAGCAGCGCGCGGCTGCGGTCCCGGCTCAGCGCAGCGGGCTTCCAGCTGACCACGTGCGCGGGGAACGGCGCTTGCAGGCGCGGCTGAACGTCACCGAGGTTCATGGGCGCCTCCCGCGCGAGAGGGCCGCGCAGGTGGCGAACAGCCCGGCGAAGGCGATCACGAACAGCAGCGCGCACAGGACGCGCAGCGCGCCCGGCATGTCCGGCCCGAAGTCCGGGGCGAGGGTCAGCAGCAGGGCGTACGCGCTGCCGGTCACGAGCAGCAGGGCAAGGAAGCGTTTCACGCGCCCACCTCCCCGGCGCGGTCCACGAGGACGGCGGTCAGCAGCGTGACGGTGATGACGGTCAGGGCGAAGATCAGCACGGTGAACAACCTCCTCAGCGGCGCGAGTCGCACGACTCGCACAGAACGGACCCTTCCGGGCGCAGGACCTCATCGCACGGGCACAGGCGCGGGTTCGGCGCGCCGCACTCCGGGCAGCGCAGGGCGTCCGCCGCGTGCGGCGCGTGACAGCCGGGGTTCAGGCACCACACGCTCGGGCGGTACCCGCTGCCGACCGTCACGCCCTGCGCGGCCAACTCGCCGGTCAGCAGCGCGATCAACTCCTGATTGGCGCGGTCATGTCGGTTCACGAGAGGACCTCCAGCAGCAGGCCCGGCAGGGCCAGCAGGACCAGCACGACCGGCACCGCGCGGCTGCGGCACAGGGACTCCGTCGCGGACCGGCCGAAGACCTCCCGCAGGTCACGGGACTGGCGGCGCATCAGGCGTTCCCCCTGGTGTCCTCGATCTCCAGGCGGTTCACGCCGGGCGTCACGGTGCGGTAGGCGTCCAGACCGCCGATCTGCTCCTCGAGGGCCTCGGCGGCCCGGCGGTTGAACTTGAACGTCTCGACGCGCGTGAACACGGCGGGCAGCAGTTCGGGACGTGAACCTTCCAGCGCGAGGCGCAGGTCGCGTTCGTGGTACGTGGTGCTGGCGCGGCCCCTGACTTCACGGACGCGCAGGTCGTACCCGCCGGGGCGTTCGTTCAGGTCCGTGCAGGTGTTCAGGAAGGCGGTCTCCAGGTCGCTCAGCTCAGCGGTGAGCGCCTGCACCTGCCCGCGCAGTCGGGTCAGCTGGTCGCGTTTCAGGCGGATGTCCAGCAGCGCCTCGTACAGCTCGCCGGGTTCCACGACCGGGCGGACGTCGGTGGTCAGGTCGGTCACGCGGCCACCGCCGTCTTCAGCGCGGCCTTACGGCCGGTGCGGAGTTGCCGGGCGTGGGCGTTCTCGCCCCACCAGAGGGTGTTTCCCCACGGCCAGCTGTGCGGCATGTTGATCGGCGCGAGCCACAGGTGAACGCCGTACGTGTCCTGCAGGCGCGTGAGTTCTGCGCTCAGGGCGCCGGGTTCGTCCCGGATGACGGTCTCGCGCAGGACGGTGACGCGCCCGCTGGGGAGGGTGGTGAGCCAGCCGGGCGTGAACTTGACGCGCAGGTGGCCGTCCGGGGTGGTGCGTTCGTACCACGCGCGGTGCCGGAACAGGCGGCGTTTGCCGGGGGGGCTGGTGAGCGGCAGGTTCTGCGCCTGGGGGGTGAAGGCGTCGACCGTGGTGGACAGCGTGACCTTCAGTGGGGGGGTGGTCAGGGGGGCGGGGCGTGTCGTACGATTCATGTGTCTCCTGACCCCTCCGTGAGCTGTGACAGCAGCCTTGACCGGAGGGGTTTTGGCGTTGCTCAGTGGCGGCTGCGGGTTTAGTTGCGGCTCTGGGGCGGGGTCATGTGACGGCGGGGCTCCACGCGGTCGAGGTGTTCCTCGATGGCCTGCGCCATGGCTTCCTTGCGCCCGGCGATGAAGACGTCGAGGTCGGTGCGCAGAATGCGGAGCGGGCCGCCCTTGTAGAGGGTGATGGTGGCCAGCTCGCCGCTTTTGGCCAGGTCGTAGATCTTGCTGCGGCAGACGTTCAGCAGCTGCCCGGCCTGTGCGGGGGTGAGGACGAGCAGGTCGTTGGGGTTCAGGTCGCGGTTCGGGATCATGGCAGGACTCCTTTGGGGGCGGGGGAAGGCGAAGAATCAAAACTTACAAGAGGTTGTATATCGGATATCGCACAAGAGAGGGCCTCGGCAAACTTGACCAGGGTTTCAAGCGCGGGTTCATACTCCCCGCGCTCGACTGCGCTGATGTAGGCCTGCCGCCGGGAATCGCCAAACATGGTTTCTGCAAGTGAAATCTGAGTGATCCCACGCTCCTTTCGGAGACGCCTGATGTTCTTGCCTGGGTGTGCGTCCATGAGCTTATATATAGCAGTTTATCTATAAATAGGCAAGTGCCTGTCTGCTGCATTCCGGTGACCGGGAACCATTTCATACAATCTGACGTATATGCAGCTATGTATCTATCTCAGGCCGAAGTCCAGCGATCGGAGCTTTGACCGACGTGGCCACTGAAGATGGACTGAACGCCGCCGACGCCGGCGCACTCATCCGCCGCCGCCGCAAAGAACGCGGCCTCACGCAAGAACAGCTCGTCGACCGCACCGGCCTCAGCAGCCAGAGCTACCTGTCCGCCCTCGAAAAAGGGCGCTACCACATCGGCCGCAGCGAACACTTCGCCGCCGTCGCCCGCGAACTCCAACTCAACGAAGACGACATCCGCGCCATCAGCCCCGGCTCCGTCATCACCCTGCACCTCCCCGCCGCCCACAGCGCCGCCAGCCGCGGCTACCGCGTCCCCGACGCCCCGCCCACCCCCATCCCCGACGAACTCCTCGAAGCCGCCGCCCTCTTCGGCAGCAGCCCCGAACTCGCCGGACTCCGCGAACACCGCTGGCAAGCCTGGATGGCCAGCGTCCCCCACCGCAAACGGCCCGCCACCCCCGGCGAATGGCTCGACTTCTACATGCGCGTCAAAGACACCATTGACCCGCCGGAGATTGCGCACTGATGGACCCCATCATCCACGACTACCTGCAGTGCATCACCGCCAACCACGCCGCCACCAACTACGAACCCGACATGCCCACCCTCGCCAACCGCCTCGGCCAGCAGTACCGCCGGCACGACTACAGCTTCTACGACCTCACCAACCGCACCGTGTACGTCCGCCACGACGCCACCGCGCAGGAAGCCCGCGCCGACGCCGCCCACGAACTCACGCACGCCATCGGCATGACCGGCCACCCCAGCTACGAACAAGTCATCCGCCACTATCACGCCAGCGTCCCCAACATCGAAGCGCACCTCGAAGCCCTCACCGAACACGGCGCCGACCGCCTCCTCATGCCCGACGCACTCGTCACCGCCATCACCCGCCACTGCGGCCTCACCGCCCGCGCCATCTGGGAACTCAGCCGCTTCGCCAACGTCACCATCAACGACGCCCTCCGGCGCATCGTCCACGCCAATCCCGACACCCGGATTGGCGGTTTCTATTCCACCGGCGGCTACGTCCAGGCCGCCCACACCCTCAACTGGTGGATGCCCTTCTGGATCGGCGACCGCATCCCCGAACCCCACCTCCTCCTCCAACACGGCGCCACCACCTACCGCGTCCCCGGCAAACCACGCCACCTGCTCGGCCTCGTCGTCATCAACGACTACGAAGCCGCCTGAGCTGCCCCCCACCCCACACGCGGGCCCCCACCCCCGCCCAGCGCCCGCCAGGAGACCTCATGCGGAAGTCCCTCTGCCTCGCCCTGCTGCTCCTCTCACCCGCCAGCGCCACCAAACTCGAACTCCCCACCTTCCTGCGCACCGTCAAGGACATCCGAAACGGGAAGCTCAGCAGCCCTCAGCAGCCCTACTGGTTCAACCCCATCGTCCTCCTGCCCACCGAGACCCCCACCCTGCAGGACAACGCCAACGCCTACGCCCGCTGGGGCGAGCGGCGCAGCACCTTCAGCGAACTCGCCATCTGGCGCACCACCAACGGCAAAGCCATCATCGGCGTCAACACCGCCTTCCCGCCCCGCGCCGCCTGCGGCGACTACCCCTGCGGCCCCACCGCCGCCTTCATCGCCTGGAACGGCACCCAGTACGTCGCCCCCCCAGAAGACACCGAACTCATCGCTGGCAGCTGCGCCAACGCCCTTGCCACCGACCTACCCCTCTCACCCGCCGACAAGCGCCTCTACGCCGCCGCGCAGGCCCGCCTGCGCACCTACCGCCCCTACCTGCGAGACCCCAACAGCACCCCCCGCAGCATGTGCATCTTCCCGCAGCACGGCACCACCATCACCGTCGCCGTCCTCAACACCGACGTCGCCTTCGCCCACCAGGACACCATCCTGCCCCTCTACTACTACACCTTCGACAAGGTCAAAGGCACCTTCACCGCCACCCCCAACCCATGACCGTCACCCGACCCACCAAACGCACCGGCGGCAAACGCGTCAACGGCGAAGGCACCATCTACTACCGCGAAGACAAGAACCTCTGGTGCGCCATCATCACCGTCTCCCGCCACCCCGGCACCGGCCGACTCACCCGCCGCACCGTCTACGGCAAAACCCAGAAAGACGTCCACGCCAAACTCCAAAGCCTCAAAAAAGCCCAGGCGGAAGGCACCCTCCGCGCCCCCGACCGCACCACCCTCAAAGACTGGTCCGCCGAGTACCTCCAGAACGCCAAAGGCCGCCTCAAAGCCGGCACGTACCAGAGCTACGAACTCAACATCCGCCTCTACGTCCTCCCGCACCTCGGCAACATCCGCCTCGAGAAACTCACCGCGCGCGACGTCACCCACATGATCAACGCCCTCGCCGAACAAAAAGGCGTCCGCACCAGCCAGTACGCCCGCATGCTCGTCAGCCTCATGCTCAACTACGCCGTCGCGCTCGACGTCATCCCCCGCAACGTCGCCAAGAACACCAAACCCCCCAAAGCCGAACGCAAAGAAATGCTGTTCTGGGAACCCCCCGAAATCCGCACGTTCCTCCAGCACGTCAAAGGCCACCGCCTCGAAAGCCTCCTCCACCTCGCCCTCAGCACCGGCATGCGCAAAGCCGAACTGCTCGGCCTACGCTGGAGCGACCTGAACGGCGACACCCTCAGCATCCGCCAGACCGTCGTCCGCATCGCCTACACCCCCACCATCCAAACCCCCAAAACCGACGCCGGCACCCGCGACATCATCCTCGACCCCACCACCCTCACCCACCTCCAGGCCCGCCGCGCCGACTGGGAAACCGAACGCGACCTCGCCGCCCAGACCGGCACCCCCTGGCCCGACCACGACCTCATCTACCCCGACCGCAACGGCCAACCCCTCATGCCCTGGCGCATCGACCACCACTGGCGCGCCCTGCGTGACAGCTGCCCCGTCACACCCATCCGCTTCCACGACCTGCGCCACACGTACGCCACGCTCGCCATCGCCAGCGGCATGGACGTCCGCATGCTCGCCGAACGCCTCGGCCACGCCGACGCCAGCATCACCCTCAAGGTCTACAGCCACGTCCTCACCAGCCAGCGCCGCCGCGCCGCCATCAGCCTCGACACCCTCCTCACCACCGCCGAACGCGACGCCACCACCTGAACAAAACACTTCCAGCTGGCCGCACGACTCCCACCGCCGTGCGGCCAGTCAACAGAGCTTCTGCGAAAGTCACTCCAAGCCTGCGAGGGAGCGGTTGCATGTGGTGAGGCAGGAGAGCTTGGTAGACCCGTGAGGCCTCCCGTGTGGCGTCTTCAGTCTTCATAAGCGGAAAGCGTCCCTTAGTGGGGACGCTTTCTCATCTTTTCTGTCAGGCGGTCAGATCCTTCTCCACGATGCCGACCTCCGCGAATTCAGATCATGGGAGATTCAGTTGGGCAGGAGTGGAGCTCTCCAGAGATTCAGTGAAACTCGCCGCTACGTTGCCCTGGTTGGCTGTCAGACGGACGACCACGGCCCGGTGCAGTTCCTTGAACGTGCCACTCTGATTGAACGAGGTCGTCTTACCAGAGGACGTGCAGAGCAGGTTGAGCTGCCAGTCATACCGGAAGAGTGAGCGGATGGAATACGCATACGTGCCAGGACGCTTCATCACCAGGCTGGCAGGGGCAGTACCCGCTCCCGTCATCACTTCATCGTCGGTCCAGGCGGTGCGCACGTATCCGCCATCCTTGAGCCCGACGTGAAAGCTCCCCTGTTCCTGCGAAGGCTTAGGCGAGGAGGCGAAGTTGGTGACGTTCCCACTGACCTGAATCGTGCCGCAGGCGGCCAGATCGGTGGCCGTCGTGGCAAAGTAAAGTTGAGTGGGTACGGGGGCATTGTCCAAGAGATTCTCGCCGCATCCGGCAACAATCAGACATACAGGGGTCAGCGCAAGGGGGAGCCAGATTTTCTTCATCGGTGTGAATCTCCATTCGTCGAGGGACAGGTGCGGGATGTGGTGGTCGCTCCACGGAAGCGCTGGGCGTCTGACGATCAGCCCAGGCCAAACTACATTCAGCAAGTAGGCGAACGCATCAACCAACTGACCACTGGACCTCCTGCGGAAGTGAGCCTTTAAGCCGATCTCCTGCACCCTTCGTTACCTGCAAGGAGGAATCCGGGCGCAGGGTCGAAGCGGCCTCCCCTCACGACACGCAAGAGGAAGCCAAGACAGTGACCGCAGGATTACTTCGGTGAGAAGAACGCCACCCACTTACCCGAGTAGGTCTGGATGCCTCCGGCGCTCTTGTATTCACGGGTACCAACGATTGCATCGAGATCATGGTTGTACGTGTACTCGATCGCGACCTTGTTCCAGCCGGGGTAGAGCTGCAGGTTGAAGTTCGTGGACGCTGAGCCGCAGAGAAGATTGCCAGTAACTACAGCTTTACTCTTCGCGTAGTAGAAGGAGACCATCTTGTAAGTACTGATGCTGCCATCTGCGCTCCTGACGACCTCACCAGGCCGGATCAGATGATCGGCATCCGCCGTGCTATCACGGTAAGCCTGGGATACGGACAGGAAATGCGCATCAGTAACGACATTCAGCTTACTGGTATCGCAGTTCGTCATACCGGCCTTCCAGTCCGTAAAGGTCTTCCTGGGTGCCGCGTCGAACATGGCAGGCGTCAAGGTCATGGAGACCGTGTCATCGGCCTTGATCATCCCAACCTCAAACTCGTGACCATAGAAGTACGCCTTCAACTTCTGATCAGTCGTGACCACATCTCCATCCACCTTGCCCGTCGCCGTGAGAGACAGCGTGGTGGCATCGACAGGTTCAACAATGGGAGTCGGGGTGGGATTACAGGCGGCGAGCGCCAGGGCAGCCAGTGGCAGCAGAGAGAGGTGCTTCTTCATACAGACCGGATATATCAAAGCCCCATTCGCCCCCTTGCCTCACTTGCCTCACACGACCGCACGCCCCCCACCAGGGGCGTCCCGCACCCACACCGGCCCAACCCCCACCCGCCCCAAGACGTACCGCAACGCATACCGCAACCACCCACACCCCCAACCCAACCCCCACACCCCACCCCACATGAAAAATACGTCCAGCACAACAAATACGGACACGGGCAGAACGGGACGGGGGGCAGACTCCCGGCTCAAAATCGAGCGGGAAACCGTAGGGGTTCGAGTCCCCTCACCGGCACCAACCGCAGAAAACCCCGCCGCACGCGGGGTTCTTTCGTTTTGCGTGGGTGTGGGGGTGGCGTTCAGTCGTCGGTGTGTGGGTCGGTGTGGTGGTCGGTGTCGGGGGCGTCGCTGGAGTGCACGTTGATGGTGGGGTGGCGTTTCTCGAAGCGGACGCACAGGACGCCGCCCGCGAGGCTGGCCTGCCCGGTCTGGGGCAGGACGTCTTCGGGGAAGGTGAGGGTGCGGCGGAACAGTCCGGCGGGGCGTTCGCCGCGCAGCAGACGGTGTGTTTCGTCGCGGTGTCCGGCGATGGTGACGGTGCCGTCTTCCTCAAGGAGTTCGAGGGTGTCGGGGTTCACGCCGGGCACGTCGAGGTACAGGATCAGGTGCGTGTCGGCGTCGGCCCAGTCGGCGCTGGGGTTCCAGGGTCCGGTTCCGGTGAGGGTTTCGACTTCCTCGCGGAGGGTCATGAGGTGTTGCAGTCGCGCCAGCACGGGCTCGTTCATGCCCTTACGGTAGCATCCGCCCGCGCGGGTGGTCTGTGCGGCTGCTCCGGTCCGGCGCGTGGGGCGGGTCTGGTAGCATCCCGGTCGTGTCTTTCGTTCCGGTTCTGACTGCGCCCACTGCCGCCGGGAAGTCCGCGTTGGCGCTGGCGCTGGCGCTTGAGTTCCCGCTGGAGATCGTCTCGGCGGATGCGTTCACGGTGTACCGGGGGTTGGATATCGGCACGGCGAAACCGTCCCCGCAGGAGCGGGCGGTTGCCCCGCACCACCTGCTGGACGTGGTGGACGTGACCGGGTCGTTCGACGTGGCGCAGTTCGTGACGCTGGCCGAGGACGCCATCGCGGGGGTGCTTGCGCGTGGGCGGACGCCGCTGGTGGTGGGCGGTACAGGCTTTTACCTCGCGGCCCTGACACGCGGGTTGCCGCTCACGCCGCCCGGCGATCCGGCCGTGCGGGCGCAGGTCGAGGAGGAACTGGCCGCGCGGGGCCTGGACGCCCTGCTGGCCGACGTGCAGGCCCTGAACCCGGCGGAGGCGGCGCGGCTGGAACGCAACCCGAGGCGGGTGGTGCGCGCCCTGGAAATCCACCGGAGTACGGGGCGGTTCCCTGGTGAGTTCGGTCGGCGCCAGCCGCGCTTTCAGTACGACGTGACGGCCTTCACGCGCCCGCCTGCTGAGCTGGAGGCGCGCATGCACGCGCGGGTGCTGGAGATGTTCGGTCGGGGCTGGGCGCGGGAGGCGGCGTGGCTGGCCGCGCAGGTGGACCCTGAATCCACGCCGCGCCCGACCGTCTGGCAGGCCCTCGGGTACCGGGAGGCGCTGGCGGTGGCGCGCGGTCACCTGAGCACGGAAGCGGCGGCCGCGCAGGTGACGCTGGCGACCCGGCAGTACGCGAAAAGGCAGTTGACGTTCACGCGCACGCAACTGCGCGCCCCTGCATTAAGCCCGGATGAAGCGGCGCGGCACCTCAGGGGCGTCCTGGCCGACTAGGGTGTGCCCTGCCGGTCAGGTGGACGCAGCTCACGTGCGCGTGCGCCGCGCATGCTTGAACAGACGGTGAGCGTGATCCCGGCAGCTTTGGCGGTACAGTAACGGCACAGCACACGGTTCCAGCGCGTTCCAGTTGTCCGGCACGCCGCCTTTCCGCGTGCCCGACCTGTTCACCTGTCTGGCCACCGGTTCTCTGGAGGGGGTATCGCATGAAACCACGTGTTCTCGGCATGATTCTCGCGGGCGGGCAGGGTTCCCGACTCGCGCCGCTGACTCAGAAGCGCAGCAAACCCGCCGTTCCCTTCGGCAGCAAGTACCGCATCATCGATTTCGCCATCAACAACTTCATCAACTCCGGCGTGTTCTCCGTGTACGTCCTCACGCAGTACAAGGCGCAGAGCCTTACGGAGCACATCCAGCGCGGCTGGCGGTTCGGGACGTTCCTCAGCGATTACTTCATCACGCTGGTGCCCGCGCAGATGTACCGCATCGAGGAACTCGGGCCGGTCTGGTACCGCGGCACTGCCGACGCCGTGTACCAGAACATGCACCTGATCGACAACTACGACGCGGATTACGTCGCGATCTTCAGCGGCGACCACATCTACAAGATGAACGTCGAGCACATGCTCCAGCGGCACATCGAGACCCGCGCGGACGTCACGATCGCCGCGTACCCCATGCCGCAGGAGCAGGCGCACCAGTTCGGGATCATGCACATCGACCCGAACTGGCGCGTCACGGACTTCCTGGAGAAACCCAAGGACCCGCCCAGCATTCCCGGCCAGCCCGGCACCAGCCTGACCAGCATGGGTAACTACATCTTCTCGCGCCGCGCGCTGGAAGAACTGCTCGAAACGAACATGGGCAGCGGCGAGAGCGGCTTCGACTTCGGCGGGAACGTCATCCCGCGCGCCCTGAGCGACGGGTACAACGTCATGGCGTACGACTTCCACCGCAACCCCATTCCCGGCCAGAACGGCCCGAACACCTACTGGCGCGACGTGGGCACCCTGGACGCCTACTACGAGGCGAACATGGACCTCGTGAGCATCAACCCGGAATTCGACATCTACAACCCGGAGTGGACGCTGCGCACCAGCAGCGAGTTCTCGCCGCCTGCCAAGTTCGTGCACGAGAGCGACGGCCGCAAGGGTCAGGCATTCAACACCATCATGGCCGGGGGCGCGATCATCAGCGGCGGCACGGTCCGCGACTCGATCCTGGCGCGCGGCGTGCGCACCCACTCGTACTCGCTGGTGGAAAGCTGCGTCCTGTTCGACGATGTCGAGGTGGGCCGCCACGCGCACCTGCGCAAGTGCATCGTGGACAAGAACGTGATCATTCCGCCCGGCACGAAGATCGGCCTGGACCCCGAGGAAGACCGCGCGCGCGGCTTCACCGTCACCGACAACGGCGTGGTCGTGGTCCCCAAGGGATACACTTTCTGACCTGACCCTGCCCGCACCACACACCCCGCACATGGATACCGGGCGGCCCCTGCCACACGCAGGTGGCCGCCCGACCTCTTTGCTCAGGGTGGAGCCGCTCAGTTCGGGGCTGCTCCAGTTCGGGGCTGCTCAGGGTGCGCAGGCATGCTCTAGACTTCCCGGCGTGAACGCCCCCATCCGCGCCGTTGCCGTGCTGTCCGTCCTGCTGTCCCCGCTGGCCGCGCCGGCCGCCGGGCTGAGCCTCGCCTCACCGCAGGGTGTATTCCTGACCGGCCCGGTGAACGTGAGTGGCGCGCGCCTGCTGCCGGGCGGCGGCGTGGTCGTCTGCCTGGGCGCGCGTCTGAGTGTCCTGGACGGTGCGGGCGCGGCGCTGCGGAGCGTCCCGACCGGCGCGGACTGCGCGGGCCTGAGCGTCAGCCCGGACGGCACGCTGGCCCTCACGACCACGCAGGCAGGCGGCAGTGGGGAAGAAGGCAGCGCGGGGGTCGTCAGCGTGTGGCGACTCGCGGACGGCGCGCGGACCACGCAACTCAGCGTCCCGCAGCTGGCCGGGGCGGGCTTCAACGGGCCGCGCAGCGTCCTGATCGGCAGTGCACGCGGCACCGAGCAACTCGACCTGCCCAGCGGCACGCGCCGCCCGCTGGGCACCCAGGGCGTCACGTTCCTGACCACCTCGGCCGACGGTACGCACGCCGTGGTGGGCCGTGACCGCCGCGTGCAACTGCTGGACGCCCGCACGGCCGCCGTCCTGTCCGGGCACGTCTGCGACGACACCTGCCCCGTCGGGACCGTGGGGTTCAGCGCGGACGGCCGCAGCGCCGCCGTGCAGGCGGGCACGCAACTGATCGCGCTGCGCGAGAACTACCCCAGCACGGTCGTCGCGCGTGACGCGGGGCAGGTCGCGGGCGTTCCGCTGCGTGACGGCACCGTCCTGACCCTGGAAGGCGCGCCCGGCAGCGGCGAACTGCAACGCCGCGACCTGCTCACGGGCCGCCGCGAGAAGACCCTGACCGTGCCCGGCGGTCCCGTGCAGCCCACCCAGGTCACCGCCGACGGCCAGCTCCTGAGCGTGACGGCCGGCGGCCTGAGCGTCGGCACGGCCGACCAGCCCGCCGCGCGGCGCATCTCTTTGCCGGCGCGCGTGACGGGCGGCGGGACGGACCCCGCCACCGGCCGCGCCGCGTCCCTGCTGGGCGGCGCCCTCAGCGTGAACGGTCAGGTCATCGCGCCGCAGGTGTGGGCCGTGCAGACCATGAACCGCGCCACCTGGCTGCTCGCCGCCGACGGTAGCGGCGGCCTGAGTCTGCGCCAGCTGGACGGCGGGAAGGTCCGCACGGTCGCTCCGGCCGGTACCGCCACGCAGCTCAGCGTGAACCACTGGGGGAACGTGGCCGCCGTCTGGAACGACGACCGCCTGAGTGTCGTCTCGCAGAAGACCGGGAAGGTCACCGCGACCCTCGCTGCGCCCGGCCTGCTCGGCGCGGCCCGCGTGACCCTGTCGCCCGACGCCACCCGCGCGTTCGTCCTGCCCGCCCGTGGCGACGGGTTCGTGGCCCTGCTGGACAGCGGGAAACGGTTCGCGCTGCCCGTGGCGCCCGGCCGCCGCGCCGCCGACGTGCAGATCAGCGGCAGGGGCGTCCTGGCGTTCACCGCCCCGGACGGCACCACCGACCTGTACCAGCCGGGCAACCGCGTGCCCTACGCGACGGTCAGCGCCGCCCCGCCCGCCCGGACCGTCAGTTCCGCCCGGTTCAGTCCGGACAGCGCCCTGCTGGCCGTGCCTGCCCGTGACGAGCGGGGCTGGCGCGTGGACCTCGTGAACGCCGCGACCGGCCGGGTAGACGCCCGCACGCCCGTCCTGGCCGACCCGCCCAGCTTCATCGCCTGGGCTGCCGACAGCCGGTCCCTCACGCTCGGCGCGGGCCGCCTCGACCGCCTGGAGAGCGTCACGGTGTTCCCCCTGGCCGACTGATACGGACTCCGATTGAATGACCTTTGCAGCCCGTTCAATCGGAGTCCGCTTTACACCACGGCGGGTTCCACGTACTCGCCGTACACGCGTTTCAGGATGTCCATCTGCTCGCCCAGTGTGACGTAGGCGTGCGCGCATTCCAGGAAGGCGGGCATGGAGTTCGCGCCGGTCACGGCCGTGTCGTGCAGGGCGTCCAGCGCGGCCTTCACGCGCGCGGGGTCGCGTTCGCGCCGCACCTGCGCCAGCCGCGCCTCCTGCACGCGTTCCACCTGCGGGTCGATCAGCTGGATGGGCACCTCGACGGCGTCCTGCACGAAGTCGTTCACGCCGACCACGATGCGGTTTTTCGTCTCGACTTCACGCTGGTAGCGGTAGGCGGCCTCGGCCATCTCCAGCTGGAAGAACCCGCTGTCGATCCCGGCCTCCACGCCGCCCATCGCGCGGATCTGCTCGATGTACCCCATGGCGGCCGCCTCGATGTCGTCCGTGAGTTTCTCGACGTAGTAACTGCCGGCCAGGGGGTCCACGACGCCCGCCACGCCGGTCTCGTACGCGATGATCTGCTGGGTGCGCAGGGCGATGGTGGCGGCCTCCTCGGTGGGCAGCGCCAGCGCCTCGTCGAAGGCGTCGGTGTGCAGGCTCTGCGTGCCGCCCAGCACGGCCGCCAGCGCCTGGATGGCGACGCGGGCGATGTTGTTCAGGGGTTGCTGCGCGGGCAGGGACACCCCGGCGGTCTGGGAGTGCGTGCGCAGCATCCAGCTTTTCGGGTTCTTCGCGCCGTAGCGGTCGCGCATCTGCCGCGCCCAGATGCGCCGCGCGGCGCGGAGTTTGGCGATCTCCTCGAAGAAGTCGTTGTGAATGTCCCAGAAGAAACTGATGCGCGGCGCGAACTCGTCGATGTCCAGGCCGCGTTCCAGCGCCTTCTCCACGTAGTGGAAGCCGTCCGCGAGCGTGAACGCGAGTTCCTGCACGCCGGTCGCCCCCGCCTCGCGGATGTGGTAGCCGGACACGCTGATGAAGTTCCACTTCGGCAGGACCTTCGGGCCCCACTCGAAGGTGTCGATGACCAGTTTCACGCTGGGCGCGGGCGGGTAGATGAATTCCTTCTGCGCGATGAATTCCTTCAGGATGTCGTTCTGGATGGTGCCGCCCACCTGCCCCAGGTCCTTGCCCTGCTTCTGCGCGTTCGCGATGTACATGGCCCAGATGGCGTTCGCGGGGCTGTTGATGGTCATGGACGTCGTGACCTGCGTGGGGTCGATCCCCCGGAACAGGATCTCCATGTCCGCGAGACTGCTGACCGCCACGCCGCACTTCCCGACCTCACCCTTGCTGAAGGGGTGGTCGCTGTCGTAGCCCATCAGGGTGGGCAGGTCGAAGGCGGTACTCAGGCCCGTCTGTCCGGCGCGCAGCAGCGCGTGGAAGCGTTCGTTGGTCTGCTCGGCGCTGCCGAAGCCCGCGAACATCCGCATGGTCCAGAGTTTCCCGCGGTACACGCTGGGCTGCACGCCACGCGTGAACGGGAACTCGCCGGGGTACCCCAGGTCCCGTTCGGCGTCCCAGTCCTTCAGGTCGTCTGCGGTGTAGATGGGTTCGGGCTCCATGTCCGAGAGGTTCTTGAAGTTGTACTTGCGCTCGGGGAACTTCTGCGCGGCGGGGCTGTAGACGCTCTGCATCCACTCGTTCTTGCTGTTCATGGGGGGACCTCCGGGGGGCGGGGGAGAGGGTGGAACAAACGCTCGTTAGGTTCCTGCCAGGATAGCAGGGCGCCCGCTCCCCGGACCCCGGGTGCGGCAACCGGCCGAACTGCATGGCGCTACCGTGTCCGGCAGTGACGACCACCGACCCTCTGCCCGGCACCACCGACCTGCCCACGGCCGCCGAACTGGCCGCCTTCACCCTCGCCGCGCAGCACCCGGCCACGCACGACTGGACCGACCCGGCCACCCGCCTCGGCACCCTGGCCGATGAGCACGAGTTCGACCTGCAACTCGCCACCGACCTCGACCTCGCCGCGCAGCGGGCCGAATTCCTGAACGCCGGACCCGCCGCGCCCGCCTACCTGAACCGCTGGGCGGCGGTGAGCGCCGACCTGCACGCCATGCTCAGCATCCGCTTCGAGGGACTGGACGTCACGAAACCCTTCGTGGACATCAGCGTCACCAGCCGCCCCGTCACGCGCGCCGACCTTCCGGCCCTGGCGGACGCGGCGCGCGTGTACGCCGCGTTCCACCCGCCCCGCCTGCGCTTCTGGAGCGCCGCACCCATGACCGACTGGGCGGACCTCGAACCCGACCGGCGTGTGCTGGCCGCGCCCATCCACACCCTGCGCGGCCACCCGGTCCCCGACGGGCTGACCCTGATCCCCACCACGACCACCGCACACTACGCCGACGCGCAGGCCGCGTACGACGCCGTGGACGCCGCCCACCCCCACCACCCGCACGAGGCCCGCCTGCTCAGCGCCGAGGACCTTCAGGAGTGCATCGACGCCGGAACCATGTTCGGTATCCACTGGCACGGCGAGTGGGCCGGGTACGCCGGGACCCTCGCATACACGCAACTGGGCCTGAACGCACAGGTCGTGCAGGAGCTCCTGCTGACCCCACACGCACGCGGGCACGGCCTCGGCGCGGCCCTGAGCACCCTGCTCGCCCGCCACCTGCCCGACCCGGCGCAGGTCCTGAGCGGCACCATCCACGGCCGCAACCGGGGTGCCCTGAGCGCCGCCACGCGCGCCGGACGCCTGGACGTGGGCGGCTGGTGGTGGGCGGGCACCGACCTGCCCTGACCCACCTGTCCTGTCTCGCCTGCCCTGATCCGCTGCCCTAAAGGTCAGCCGAAGGTGGGGCGGGTGGCAGGGGATTGAAGCGACTCTTACACTGATCCTCTCATGCCACGCTCAGCATTTCCCGGCGCTTTCCGCCTCCCGCCTCTGGACGGCAGTCCCGCGTGACCGGCCCTCCCGCCCCGCCCACCGTGCAGATCGTGAACCTGCTGCCCGTGGCGCTGCTGGTCATCGGGCTGCTGCTGGCACTGAAGTTCTTCGCGCTGGTCGCCCCGTCCCTGATGGCCATCACCCTCGCCATCGTCCTCGCCAGCGCCCTGAACCCACTGGCCCGCTTCCTGGAACGCCGCATGCCACGCGCCGCCGCCGGGGTGCTGACCGTCCTGCTGGTCGTCGCCTTCCTGGGCGGCCTGGGCTTCGTGGCCATTCCGCCGGTCGTGTCGCAGCTGAGCAGTCTCAGCAGCGGCTCGGGCATGGACCTCGGGCAGATCGAACGCCGCCTGAACGACTGGCTGCACCTGCACCCCGAAGTGGACGGGGTCGTCCCGGACGGCGCCGTGGGACAGCTGGGCGAACAGGTGCAGCGCATCGGTGAACGCCTCGCCACGCAACTGCCCAGCATGGTCGCGCTGGTCGTGGGCGGCCTGTTCACGGCGCTCGTCACGCTGGTCATGGTCGTGTTCGTCCTCGGGAACCCCGTGCCGCTCGTCAACGGGTTCCTGGGCGCCGTGCCGCCCGCGCACCGCGTGAAGGCCGCGCACGCCCTCGCGCAGGTCCTCAAGCACCTGGGCGCGTGGGGCCGCGCCACCATGCTGATCATGGCCGTCACCGGGACCGTCACCGCGCTGGGATTCCTGGCGCTGGGCGTGAAGAACTGGCTGGTGTTCGGCATCCTGGCCGCGCTGGGCGAACTGATCCCCACCATCGGCCCGATCGTGGCGACCCTGCCGCCCGTCCTGTTCGCGCTGGCCGAGGACCCCAGCCGCGCCCTGCTGATCCTGATCTTCGTGCTGGTCTTCCAGCAGGTCGAGGGCGCCGTCCTCGCGCCGTTCCTGGTGGGCGGCGCCGGCGGCCTGCACCCCCTGTCGGTCACGGTGGGCGTCCTGCTGTTCGGCGGGGCGTTCGGACTGGTCGGCGCGTTCCTGACCGTTCCGTTCCTGATCGTCATCAAGGCCGCGTACCAGCACTTCTACCTGTGCGACGCCCCGAACATCCCCGACGCGGTCGCCATGGCCCTGATCAGCGGCAAGGTCGAGGAGCAACTTGACCGGCAGGAAGAGCAGCGCGAGGCCGCCCAGCGCCGCGCCACCGAGGCCCGCGAGGCCGAACTCGCCCGGCAGGTCGAGCAGGGCGAACTGGACCTCGAAGACGCCCTGGAATCCCCGCCGCCCCCCACCGGACCGACCTGAACCGACCCCCGCGCCTGACACGGGAACCACACCCGCCAGTTATGGTAAAATCCCGCTTTGGGTGTCCCGCCCACTCCCGAGTGCGGCGGGCTTTACCATGCACGGCACCACGCACTGCCCCAGGCACCCTCCCACCCGGAGGGCTGGACCAAGGTGGTCCGGGGCACCACCAGCACAGCGGTACAGGCGCCACCCAAGGACGCTGCCGCCCCTCGCGCCCAGGCCCGCAACAGGCCGGTCGGCGTGGCCGGGCGGAACAAAGGACGGACAGTTATGGAATACAGAAACATCGCGATCATTGCACACGTCGACCACGGCAAGACCACCCTCGTGGACGCCCTGCTGCGCCAGACCCTGAAACTCGGCCACGGCGAGGAAATCGTCGAACGCGCCATGGACAGCAACGACCTTGAAAAAGAGCGCGGCATCACCATCCTCGCGAAGAACACCGCCGTCGAGTACAACGGCATCAAGATCAACATCGTCGACACCCCCGGCCACGCCGACTTCGGCGGGGAAGTCGAACGCGTCCTCGGCATGGTCGACGGCGCCCTGGTCCTCGTGGACGCCGCCGAAGGCCCCATGCCCCAGACCCGCTTCGTGCTGCGCAAGGCCATCGAACTGGGCCTCAAGCCCATCGTGGTCGTCAACAAGATCGACCGTAACGACGCCCGCCCCGAAGAAGTCGTGAACCTGACCTTCGACCTGATGGCCGAACTCGGCGCGAACGACGACCAGCTGGACTTCCCGATCCTGTACGCCATCGCCCGCGACGGCAAGGCCTACAAGGAACTCGACAAGCCCCAGGACGACATGCACGAACTGTTCGACATGGTCCTCGAGCACATCCCCGCTCCCAGCGTGGACGTCAACGCCCCCTTCCAGATGCTCGTCACCAACCTCGACTACAACGAGTACCTGGGCCGCATCGTCCTGGGACGCGTCAAGCGCGGCACCGTCAAGAAGGGCGAATTCGTCCAGCTGATGCACAAAGACGGCACCATGACCAAGACGCGCGTCGTGCAGCCCTTCACGCACATGGGCCTGCGCCGCATCGAAGCCGACGCCGTCAGCGCCGGTGACATCGTCGCCCTGGCCGGCATCGAGGACGCCCAGATCGGTGAGACCGTCGCCGACCTCGCCGACCCCGAAGCGCTGCCCATCATCACCGTCGACGAACCCACCGTCAGCATGATCTTCCAGCCGAACACCAGCCCCTTCGCGGGCCGCGACGGCAAGTACGTCACCAGCCGCCACCTGAACGACCGCCTGAAGAAAGAAGTCATGACCAACGTGTCCCTGAAAGTCGAGGAAATCCGCCCCGACGAGTTCAAGGTCAGCGGCCGCGGCGAACTGCACCTGAGCATCCTGCTCGAAACCATGCGCCGCGAAGGCTACGAAGTGCAGGTCGGCGCGCCCCAGGTGATCATCCGCGAGATCGACGGTGAGAAGCACGAACCCATCGAGCACCTCGTCCTCGACATGCCCGAGAGCCTCTCCAGCGCCGTCATCGGCGTGCTGGGCAGCCGCAAGGGCCAGATGGTCAACATGGAACCCATGGGCACCCGCGTCCGCGTGGAATTCAAGATTCCCAGCCGCGCGCTGTTCGGTTTCCGTAACCAGTTCCTGAGCATGACCCAGGGCGAAGGCATCATGAGCCACATCTTCGACGGGTACGCCCCCTGGGCCGGCGAGATCAAGAGCCGCCAGAACGGCAGCCTCGTCTCCATGGAAGACGGCCCCGCCTTCGCGTACTCCATCTGGAAACTCCAGGACCGCGGCAACTTCTTCATCGAGGCCGGCGCGGAAGTGTACATCGGCATGATCGTCGGCGAGAACGCCCGCGAGCAGGACATGAACGTGAACGTCTGCAAGAACAAGAAGCTCACGAACGTCCGCTCCAGCGGCGCCGACGACGCCCTGACCCTGACGCCCATCCGCCGCCTGAGCCTCGAAGACGCCCTCGAGTACATCAGCGAGGACGAACTGGTGGAACTCACCCCGAACAACATCCGCCTGCGCAAGAAGATCCTGAACCCCAGCCTCCGCAAGTAAGACGGACTCCGATTGAATGGCTTATAAAGCCGTTCAATCCGAGCGGAGCGAGTAGGAGTCGAAGCGGGTTCCGGACATGGAGTTAACAGATCGGTGGTGTTCCGATCTGTTAACGAAATAAACGGAATCCGCATAAGACTGGTAACCGGCAGACCGCGCCCCCTCCGTAATGGGAGGGGGCGCGGTTCCTGTTTTCATCCGGCATGCGCCGGTCTACTCTGGAACGAGGACTGCCTGAAACGTCATGCACGACACCCAGTCCGCCTGCGGGTGCCACGTTCCGGTGCCGGTGTCGAACATCCCGCCCGGCTCGGCCTGCGCCAGCCGTAGCCCCGTGCCTGCCAGCAGGCGGCGCAGGTCGTCGGGGGAGTAGCAGCGCAGCGACTGGGTGTGCTGCTGCCCGCCCGTCTCCAGGTACGTGTCGGTCAGGCGGCTGGTCGCGTGGTCAAAGCCGTACACCTGCGTGTAGGTGTCGGTGTGGCGGGTGTACCCGGCGTGACTGGCCCAGTACCACGGGGTGTAGATGTCCAGCAGCGCGTGCCCCTGGGGGGCCAGCCAGCGGGAGATCCGGGTCAGCAGTCGGCGCTGGTCGTCGTCGCTGCCGACGCCGAACCCGTCCCAGTACACGATCAGATCGAAGGGACCGCCCGGATCGGCCGTATAGAAATCCCCCTGCACGGCACTCAGGGTCACGCCGTGCTCGCGTGCCAGTCGCAGCGTGTGCTCTGCGCCCGCCGCCCGGAGTTCCAGCGCCGTGACCGTGAACCCCTCGGCGGCGGCACTCACGGCGAACTGCCCGCCCCCGGCACCGAGTTCCAGCAGCCGGGTCGCCTGCGGGTACTGCCCGCGCAGGCGCCGGGCCGCCTCGACATGCGCCGGGTGCAGCGGCGCGGAGTAACAGCCGATCAGGCGGTCCTGAAGGTCATAGAAGGGAACGACCCACCCGGCAGCGGATGGTGGTGAAGTGGACATGGCAGGCCTCCTGAAGCGACCTGCATTCTGACTGCCGGTCGTCGCGCCGGGGATGCGCCGTCTGGCCTAGGCGGGCGGTCCGTGCGGGCGGTAGGGTCGGTGCATGCCCGACCTGCCCACCCCTGGCCTGCCCACTGTCCGCCCTGCCACCCGCGCAGACGTTCCGGCCATTCTGGAGATCTACAATCACGCGGTGCTGCACACGACGGCCAGTTACGACCTGGAGCCGGTCAGTCTGGAATCGAGGCTGGCGTGGTTCGATCACAAGGTGCAGGGCGGCTGGCCGGTCCTGGTGACGGACCGTGACGGCGTGGTGACGGGCTGGGCGACGTTCGGGCCGTTCCGGGAGAAACCGGGGTACCGGTTCACGGCCGAGCATTCCGTGTACGTCCGCGAGGACTGCCGGGGGCAGGGGCTGGGCCGGGCGCTGCTGCTGGCGCTGATCGCGCAGGCGCGGGAGCGGGGGCTGCACTCACTGATCGGCGGGGTGGACGCCGGGAACGCCGGGAGTCTCGCGTTTCATGGGGGACTGGGCTTCCGGCAGGTGGCGCACTTCCGTGAGGTGGGGTTCAAGTTCGGGCGCTGGCTGGATCTGGTGTTCCTGCAACTGCCGCTGGCGGAGGCGGGTGCGGGTGTACCCTGAAGGCATGCTGGAAGTCATGGGAGGGCGCGCGTGATGGACCTGGGTGACCTGCTGGGACCGCTGGGCTGGACGGTGCAGGTGGCGGCGGCGTTCGCCATTGCCTTCTTCGCCCGGACGGTGTTCTCGCCGGAAGGGAAGACGTTCGCGGGCGTGGCGCGCGCCTCGGCGGTCATTGCGCTGCTGGCGGTGCTGGGCGCGGCGTGGGTGGTTCACCCGGCGGCCGGGATGCTGCTGGGCTTCTTCGGGTCGCGGGCGTTCGGGAACTGGCGGCCCGCGCAACCGGGACTGGTGGCGGGCCTGCTGGCGGCCGTGGTGTTCATGGCGCTGGGGGCCGGGTGGTTGATCTACCCGCTGTTCTTCATGGGGCTGGCGTGGGCGGTGTCGGGCGGGTTCGGGCAGCGGGAGCGGGCGCCGCAGGCGGAGGCTGCGCGTCCCCCCGAGCTTCCGTCGCAGGTGCCGGGCGTGTCGCTCTTCAAGAGCGCGCCCGATGATCGCCTGAACGGGTACGTGCAGGACGCCCGCCTGCCCGCCGACGCGCGCGCGCAACTGGCGGCCCTGAACATCCGCACGCGCGAGGCGCTGGACCTGTTGCGCGGCCAGGGGCAACAGGGCAGCGAGGCCGAGTACCTGACCCGCGCTGTCCGCGAGGAGTACGCCCCGAACGCCGTCGAGGCGTACCTGAAACTGCCGCGCACCCTGGCCGACACCGCCCCGCTTCAGGACGGCAAGACCGGCCGCGCGCTGCTGGTCGAGCAGCTCGAACTCCTGCTGGACGGCGTGCAGGACGTGCTTAACACGGCCCTCCAGTCGGGCGGGCAGGAACTGCTGACGCACGGGCGGTTCCTGCGGGACCGGTTTGCCCGCACGACCGTGAACCTCGCGGACGACCTGCGCGTGCCCGCTGAAGTCAAGGTCCGCTGAGCGGCACGCCGGAACGGAACGCCCCCGCCTTCAGCTCAGGCGGGGGCGTTCCAGTGGTGTATTACGCCTGGGCGTCCCACCCGGCCAGGATCTTGTCGAGCGTGATCGGGAAGTCGCGCACGCGCACGCCGGTCGCGTTGTACACGGCGTTCGCGACGGCCGCGCCGACCCCGCTGATCCCGAGTTCCCCGAGGCCCTTGGCGCGCAGCGGGCTGGAGGCGTCGTCGAGTTCGTCGATGAAGATCACGTCCATGTCCGGAATGTCCGCGTGGACCGGCACGTGGTACTCGCCGAGGTCGTGGTTCACGAACAGACCCAGGTCGTGGTCCACGTGCAGTTCCTCCATGAGTGCTGAGCCGATGCCCATGGTCATGCCGCCCAGGCACTGGCTGCGGGCCGTGATGGGGTTCAGGATGCGTCCGGCCCCGACGACGCTCAGGGCGCGGTTCACGCGGATCTCGGCGGTGTAGGCGTTCACGCGGACCTCCACGAAGTGCGCGCCGAAGCCCGCCTGCGCGAACTGCTCGTCCAGGTCGCCGTACGTCATGCTGCCGGTGGCGCTCACGCCTTCCTTGCCGGCCAGGTCGCTCAGTTCGGTGCACTCGGCGCCCTGCCAGATCTTGCCACCCCGGAACACGGCGTTCGCGTACGTGTACCCGGCCTTTGCTGCCAGGTCGCGGCGCAGCGCGTCGCACGCGGCGTACACGCCTGCCGAGGCGCTGTTCGCGCCCCATGAGCCGCCGGACCCGCTGGACGCCGGGTACTCGCTGTCACCCAGGCGCACCTGCACCTGCTCCAAGGTCAGGCCGAGCATCTCGGCGGCGACCTGCCCGAGGATGGTGTAACTGCCGGTGCCGATGTCGGTCATCTGCGTCTCGACGGTCAGGGTGCCGCCGGGTTCCAGGCGGATGGTCGCGCCGGACGGTTTGACGAGGTTCGTGCGGAACGCGGACGCCACGCCATACCCGATCAGCCACTCGCCGTCACGGCGTTCCTGCGGCGTGCGGGGCCGCCCCTCCCAGCCGAAGGCTTTCGCGCCGGTGCGGAGGGCCTGCGCGAGCTTGCGGGACGAGAACGGCCGTTTCGGACCTTTCTCCGGATCGAACTGCACGTCGTTCATCAGGCGCAGTTCGACCGGGTCCACGCCCAGTTTCTCGGCAAGTTCATCCATCGCGCCCTCGATGGCCAGCATCCCCACGGCCTCACCGGGGGCGCGCATGCTGGCGCCGGGCGGCAGGTCCAGTTCGGTCTTGCGGGTGCGGATCTGACGGTTCGCTCCGGCGTACAGGTACTTGGTGGCCTCGCAGGCGGGTTCGGTGTCGCCGCCCGGCAGGTTCCCGGTCCAGGCGTCATGCCCGACGGCCGAGAGGTTCCCGGCGTGATCCGCGCCGAGCCGCACGCGCTGGATGGTCGCGGCGCGGTGCGAGGTGTTGTTGAAGATCAGCGGGCGTTGCAGGGTGGTCTTGACCGGGCGGCCCAGCACTCGCGCGGCGGCGGCCGACAGCACCGCGTCCGAGAAGAACAGCAGTTTCGTGCCGAAGCCCCCGCCCACGTAGGCACTGACCACGCGGACGTTCTTCTGCGGCACTTTCAGCGTCAGGGCCAGCCCGCGCTTGACCCAGTGCACCACCTGATGCGCGGTGTGGACGGTCAGCTGCTCGCCGTCCCAGTGCGCGATGGTCGCGTGCGGTTCCATCGGTGCCTGTGACTGGTCCGGGGTGGTGAAGGTCAGGTCGACGGTCACCTCGGCCGCGTCGAAGGCCTTCTCGAAGTTCCCGACGACGCTGTCCACCGCGTCATCCGGTTCCTTGCCACTGTCCACGGTGTCCGCAAGCGTGAACTGGCCGGGCGTGACCTCGTACTCCACCTCGATCAGGCTGGCGGCGGCACGCGCCTGCTCGAAGGTTTCCGCAACCACGAACGCGACTGCCTGATGGTAGTGCCGCACTTCCGGCCCGGCCAGTTGCGGCGAGGCGTCCTCCTGCTGCGGGACGGGCGTGTCCGACGCGCCCTGCGCGGGCATGTTCTCGTGCGTCAGGACCAGCAGCACGCCCGGCGCGGCTTCGGCGGCGGCCGTGTCGATGGATTTGATCTTCCCCCTGGCGATGCCAGCGCCGAGCACGAAGCCGTACGTGGGCGTCTCGGGCAGCTGGTACTCGTAGGCGTACGGGGCCTGTCCCGTGACTTTCAGCGGCCCCTCGATGCGGGTGTGTGGGCGGGTGACGACGCGTTCCTGATCGATGGGATTGGGTGTGGCGGGCTGATCGAACTTCATTTCTCCTCCCCGGAGGCCTGCTCCAGCACGGCGGTCAGGGTGCGGCGCAGCAGCGGAACCTTGAAGGCGTTCTGTTCGGTGGGACGCGCCTCCGCAAAGGCTGCGTCGATCACGGCGCGGGCACGTGCGTCCGGTCCGGCAGCCGCTCCGGCCGTCTCGGCTTCCTCCACACGCCACGGGCGGGGCGCGACCCCGCCGAACGCGAAGCGGGATTCCCGGCCGTTCACGATGGCCGCGACCGACACCAGCGCGAACGCGTACGACGCCCGGTCGCGGACCTTGCGGTACACGTGCGTGCCGCCGACCGGGGGCGGCAGCGTGACACCCGTGATCAGTTCACCTGCCTCCAGCGTGGTTTCCAGGTGGGGCGTGTCGCCCGGCAGGCGGTAGAAGTCGTCCAGCGCCAGTGTGCGCTCGGTGCCGTCCGCCCGCAGGGTGTTCACGGTGGCGTCCAGCACGCGCATCGCCACGGCCATGTCCGACGGGTGCTGCGCGATGCAGGCGTCCGACGTGCCGATCACGGCCAGCGGGCGGCTCAGGCCGGTCAGGGCCGCGCAACCGCTGCCCGGCTCGCGCTTGTTGCAGGGCAGGTTGGTGTCGTAGAAGTACGAGCAGCGCGCCCGTTGCAGCAGGTTTCCGCCGGTCGTGGCCTTGTTCCGGATCTGCCCGGACGCCCCGGCCACGATCGCGCGCGACAGCACGCCGTACCCGGCCTTCACGCGCGGGTCGCTGGCGAGGTCGGTGTTCGTGACGAGCGCACCCACGCGCAGCCCGCCGTCCTCCGTTTCCGTGATGGTGTTCAGGTCCAGGCGGCTGATGTCCACCAGATGCGAGGGCCGCTCGATGTCCAGTTTCATCAGGTCCAGCAGGTTCGTGCCGCCCGCGATGAACTTCGCGCCCTCGGCCAGGGTCGCCCCGGCGGCCGCCTCGGGCGTGGTGGCCCGCTCGTACGTGAAGGCCCTCACTGCGCGGCCTCCTGCGCGGCGGCCCCGTTCTGCGCGGCGTGCACCTCGCTGACGGCCGCGATGATGTTCGGGTACGCGGCGCAGCGGCAGATGTTCCCGCTCAGACGCTCACGCAGTTCGTCGGCGCTGAAGCTCACGTCGTTCAGGTCGGCCGTGACGTGACTGGGCACGCCGCGCGCGATCTCGTCCAGCGTGCCCACCGACGAGCACAGTTGCCCCGGCGTGCAGTACCCGCACTGGTACCCGTCGTGCCGGATGAAGGCGTCCTGCAAGGGGTGCAGGTCGTCCGGGGTGCCCAGGCCCTCCACGGTCGTGACCTCCTGCCCGTCGTGCATGACGGCCAGCGTCAGGCAGCTCAGGACGCGCGTGCCGTCCACCAGCACGGTGCAGGCGCCGCACTGCCCGTGATCGCAGCCTTTCTTGGTGCCGGTCAGGTGCGCGTGCTCGCGCAGGGCGTCCAGCAGCGTCACGCGCGGGTCCAGCGTCAGGCTGTGCTCCTGCCCGTTGACGCTCAGGGTGACGCCCTGCGTGGAGGGTTGGTGGGGGTGGGGCGCAGGGGTGCGGGCGTTCGTCTGTGACATCGGTGGTCCTCCGGTAAAGCGGTGGCGAGGGAGAAGAGCGGAACGGACGGGGGCGCGTGGGCCCTGCGGGCTGTCCGTTCCGTGGGTGACATGAGAAACCCGGTTGATCGTTCGCGCTCCGTAAGATGCCCTGGAACGCCGCTGCGTGAGCCTGACTTTGGTAAAACCAGTGTTAACCAATGGCGGCCCGGCCGCGCCCCCACACCCGCCGGTTACGCATAGGGCGTAACGCGGTATGCTGGATGGAATGTCTGCACCCGCCTCTGCCCACCCGACCATCCACGACACTGCTCACGACACCGCCGCCCTGAATGTCCTGAAGCGGGTCTGGGGGTACGACGCCTTCCGGGGCGTGCAGGGCGACATCGTGCGGACCGTCGCGTCGGGCGGCAACGCCCTGGTCCTGATGCCCACCGGCGGCGGCAAGAGCCTGTGCTACCAGGTGCCCAGCCTGCTGCGCCCCGGCGTGGGCATCATCGTCTCGCCGCTGATCGCGCTGATGAAGGATCAGGTGGACACCCTGCGGGCGCTCGGCGTGCGGGCCGCGTTCCTGAACTCCACCCTGTCCCTGGACGGCGTGCGCGAGGTCGAATCGGCCCTGCTGTCCGGCGAGCTGGACCTGCTGTACGTCGCGCCGGAACGCCTGCTGCTGCCGCGCACGCTGGACCTGCTCGACCGCGCGCCCGTCGCGCTGTTCGCAGTCGACGAGGCGCACTGCGTCTCTCAGTGGGGCCACGACTTCCGGCCCGAGTACCAGGGCCTGAACGTCCTGCCCGACCGCTACCCGCACATCCCGCGCCTCGCGCTGACCGCCACCGCCGACGACCGCACCCGCGCCGACATCCTCAGCGTGCTGCAACTGGGCGGCGCGCCGCAGTTCATCAGTTCCTTCGACCGCCCGAACATCCAGTACCGCGTGGCGAACAAGGAAGGCCCCAAGACGCAACTGCTGGACTTCATCAACGCCGAGCACCGGGGCGACGCCGGGATCGTGTACTGCCTGTCGCGCAAGAGCGTCGAGGAGACCGCCCGCTGGCTCCAGACGCAGGGCGTGGACGCCGTCGCGTACCACGCGGGCCTGCCGTCACGCGAACGCAACAGCGCCCAGGAACGCTTCCTGAACGAAGAAGGGCTGGTCGTGGTCGCCACCGTCGCCTTCGGCATGGGCATCGACAAACCCAACGTGCGCTTCGTGGCCCACCTGGACCTGCCCAAGAGCATGGAAGGTTACTACCAGGAAACCGGCCGCGCCGGACGCGACGGCCTGCCCAGCACCGCCTGGATGGTGTACGGTCTGGCGGACGTGGTGAACGTGCGCCGCATGCTGGCCTCCAGCGACGCGCCCGAGGAGGTCAAGCGCGTGGAGGCCGCGAAACTCGACGCGCTGCTCACGTACTGCGAGGCCGCTACCTGCCGCCGCCAGGTGCTGCTCTCGTACTTCGGCGAGGAACTGAGCGCCCCCTGCGGGAACTGCGACACCTGCCTGAACCCGCCCAGCGTGCGCGACGCGACCCGCGAGGCGCAGATGGCGCTGTCCGCCGTGATCCGCACCGGCAACCGCTTCGGCGCCGCGCACCTGACCGACGTGCTGATGGGCCACGCCACCGAACGCGTCGTGAGCCTCGGGCACCACCAGCTGCCCACCTTCGCGGTCGGCGCCGCGCACGACGAGAAGTACTGGCGCGGCCTGCTGCGGCAACTCGTCAGCCTCGGCTACCTCGCCGCCGGGGAGCACCACGGCCTGAGCGCCACCGGCAAGGCCCGCGCCATCCTGAAAGGCGAGCAGACCCTCGCCCTGCGCGAGGACACCCTGGCCCCCCGCCCCAGCAAACGTGACCGGGACCGCGCCAGAAGCGGGCCGGGCCGCGCGCCTGTCGCCGCCGCCGACCAGCCGCTGTTCGAGGCGCTGCGCGCCTGGAGGCTGGAACGCGCCCGCGCGCAGGGCGTCCCGCCGTACGTGGTGTTCACGGACGCCACCCTGAAAGCCGTGTGCGACCTGAAACCCACCAGTCACGCCCTGCTGGGCACCGTCAGCGGCGTCGGGCAGCGCAAACTCGCCGATTACGGCGACGAGGTCGTGCAGATCGTCCGCGACCACCTGACCGGCACACTCGCCCCCCAGGCCACTCCGCAGGAGCGCGGCGTGCGCGAGAACAGCGCCGTACTGGGCGTCCTGCGTGGCGCTGTCCCCGGTGTTCCGCGCCCCAGTGGCCCGGTCCCCAGCGCCGCAGTGCCCAGTACCCCGGCCCTGCTGGACGCCGCGCCCGCCGGGTCCAGCACGGCCCGCCCGGACCTCACGGACCGCGTGGCGGACGCCCTGCGCGACCTGCGCCGCGACCTGACCCGCGAGACCGGCCTGAGCGCCTACGTGGTGTTCACGAACGCCACGCTGGACGCCCTGGCCGCCCGTCAGCCGCAGTCGCCAGCGGAACTGGCCGACATTCCCGGCCTGGGCCCCAAACGCCTCGAGAACTACGGCGAGCGCATCGTGCAGGCCATCCGCAGCGTCACGGATAGCCGCGTCACGGGCGATTGACGCTCTGCGCCCCGTCGTCCGCCGCGCCTGCCTGCCGGGCGTGGTGACCGTCGATCTCGCGTTGCAGGAAGTAGTTCAGCAGCGTGCGCAGCGTGGCAATCGCGGCCAGCTTCCCGATGTCGTCCCAGGTGGGCGCGATCGCGGTCCGCAGGATGTCGGCCGCCAGCGTGAACTCCAGCGCCACCGCCAGCCAGCGCGCCAGTTCCAGCCGCAGGCTTTCCTTCTGAGCGTCCGGTGACCCGCTGGGCCGCACGAACGCCAGCAGTGCCCGCACCGCGCCCACCAGCGCCGCCACGCCAATGATGACCGCCGCTGTGAGTTCCACACCCAGCGCCACGTACTCCGTCCAGACCTTCACCAGTTCAGGCATACGCCCCAGCCTGCCACGGGCACGGGCAGCGGTGAACGGTGGACAGTTGATGGAACGACCATCCGTTCTCCATCAACCATCCACTGTCTAATCGGACTCCGATTGAATGGGCTGCAAAGCCCGTTCAATTCGAGCGAAGCGAGTGGGAGAGGGGCGGGTTCCGGACGTGGAGCCGGCAATCCGGTGAAGTTCCGGATTGTCGGCGAAACAAACGGAATCCGTCTACCATCAACCCTTTACAGCGTGAGGGCCAGTTCCACCGCTTCGCGCAGTCCGCCGTCGTCCACGTGCGCCACGCGGTAGCGGCTGGCGGCGATGGCGGGCGGGTCGGCGTTCCCCATGGCGACCGGGTGCCCCACCACGCGCATGGCCGACACGTCGTTCTCGCCGTCGCCGACCATCATCACGCGGTCCATGGGCACGCCGTAGTGCGCGGCGATGCGTTCGATGGCGCTGCCCTTGCTGACGCCCGCGCGGGTCACGCTGATGAACGACACTTCCGGCATGACCGGACTGCCTGCCGGGTGCAGGTCCAGCCCGTCGTGCGGTTCGTTCACGACGGCGTGCTCGTCGGTGCGCGGCACGACCCACTGCACGCGCACGACCGTCCCCTCCAGGCTCTCGGGCGGGCGGGCGTCGTACGGGACGCCCAGCAGCGCCGCGTGCCGCTCGGCGTACTCGCCGGGGTGCGTGATCGCGAATTCCAGGTCCGTGTACACCTCCAGCAGCCTTCCCGTCTCGTGCGCCCGCCCGATCAGTCCCGGCAGTGCCTGCGCCGGGAACGGCTCGCTGAGGCTCTCGCCGCTGCTGACCTTCACGATGCTCGCGCCGTTCTGGAACACGTGCCAGCCGTCCGGGTCGAGCCGCTCCGCGTACGCGCGGGCGTTCCCGATGGCGGGCCGTCCCGAGCACAGCGCGATGTGCACGCCCTTCTCACGTGCGTCAGCCAGGGCGGCCCACACGTCGTCACGAATCACGTTCCCGGTGCCGACCAGGGTGCCGTCCACATCCACACAGATCAATCCAAGCATCCGGGCACTATAGGCCCGGACCGTCAGCGGAAGGCCCGGTGGGGTGGACAGGTGACCCGGCAGGAACGGGGAAGAGGTCCGCTCAGCTGCGTACGCTGGGCTGACGGGGAGTCCAGTGCCCCTCGCGTTCCAGGGTGGCCTGCCCGCCCACATGGACGGCGCTGACCTGCTCGCCCGTGAGTTCCAGTTCGACCTCGATCTCGCCGGGCGTGCCGAGTGCGTGCCCCTGGTAGATCATGCCGCACGCGCGTCCGTGCCGGACCGGCAGGCGGCCCTGGCTGGCCAGCAGGGCCATGAGTGCGCCGCCACTGCTGCCGGTCACGGGGTCTTCCGGGATGCCCAGCGCCGGGGCGAAATCCCGCGCGGCGAAGCGGTTGACGCCCATGGGCGCGTACGCGTAGATGCTGCCCACGTCCAGCGATTCGGTCAGCGCGTGAATGCGCGGGAAGTCCGGTTCCAGCCCGTCGAGGATCACGGCGTCCAGCAGGGGCACGAACACGCTCCACAGGCCGGTACTGGCGGCAGCGAGGGGCAGGCCCCGGTGGATCATGCGGGCGTCGATGCCTAGCGAGTCGGCCAGTTCGGCGCGCAGTGTGGCGGGTACGGCGCGGTACTGCGGCGCGGGTTGCTGCATCCATACGCGCCACGGCACCCCCGCGCGGCATTCCAGCCGTAGTGGTATCCGCCCGGCCAGCGTGTCCAGGGCCAGGGCCTCGCCGCGCCACAGGCCCGCCTGCGCCAGCGTGAGGCCCAGTGCGACGGTCGCGTGCCCGCAGAAGTCGACCTCCTGCGTGGGCGTGAAGTAGCGCACGCGGGCCAGTCCGTCGGCGTGCCCCAGGACGAATACGGTTTCCGGGGCGTCCAGCATGGCGGCCAGTGACTGCATGTCCTGCCGGGTCAGGTGGGCGGCGTCCAGTACCACGCCCGCACGGTTGCCGTGGCCGGGCGTGTCGGTGAAGGCGCTCACCTCGCAATACGCGATCATGCGGGCAGTCTACTTCATTTGCCATAAAGTTCCCCGCCTGCAGCGGTGCCCGGCGTGGCGGAGGACGGGCCAGGTACGGCGCCGGGTGGCTATGCAGGGAGGGCAATCGTCAGAAATACCGTAAAAACGGACAAACTTTTCACGAAAAGGATTTATCGTGAAATAATTCACTTACTGCCCTCTAAACGACCCCCACCAGTCTTCCAGTGAACGTGGCGGGCGGGTCGAGGCAGACTCGCCCGCCACGCCCGCACTTCTGCCGTCTTCAGGGACGCATGCGGGTCAGCATGCGCGGGAACGGAATCGCCTCGCGGATGTGGTCGATGCCGGTGAGCCAGGCGATCACGCGTTCCAGGCCCATGCCGTACCCGGCGTGCGGCATGCTGCCCGTGCGGCGCAGGTCCAGGTACCACTCGAACGCCTCCAGCGGCAGGCCCTCGTGCTCGATACGGGACTTGAGCAGGTCGTAATCGTGAATGCGTTCGCTGCCGCCGATGATCTCGCCGTAGCCGTCCGGGGCGATCATGTCGTCGCACAGCGCCACGCGCGGGTCCTCGGGGTCCGGCTGCATGTAGAACGCCTTGATGGCCGCCGGGTACCGCTCGATGATCACGGGCCGGTCGAAGTGATGCCCCAGGATCGTCTCGTGCGGGGCACCCAGGTCGTCACCCCACTCGACGGGCTGCACGTCCTCCTGCACGTTCGGGGGCAGGTCGCGGTCCTCGATGTGTTTCCGGACGATCTCCAGCGCTTCGGTGTACGTGATGCGCGGGTAGTTGCCTTCGGCCGCCCCGGCCAGTTTGCTCACGTCGCGGCCCAGCAGGTCCAGTTCCGCGCGGCACTCGTCCAGCACGCGGCGCACGATGAAACTCACCATGCGCTCCTGCAGGTTCATGTTCTCGATATGGTTGCTGGGCACCACCTCGGGTTCGATCATCCAGAATTCCAGCAGGTGACGCCGCGTCTTGCTCTTCTCGGCGCGGAAGGTCGGGCCGAAGGTGTACACCTTCCCGAACGCGAACGCGCCCGCCTCGGCGTGCAGCTGCCCGGTCTGGCTCAGGTACGCCTTGTCCTCGCCGAACAGATCAATCTCAAACAGTTCCGTGGTGCCCTCGGCGGCGTTCGGCGTGAAGAACGGCGCGTCGAAACGGATGAAGCCCTCACCGTGGAAGAAATCCACGATGGCGCGCTGCACGCTGTCACGCACCCGCATGATCGCCCACGGGCGGCGGTGACGCAGCCACACGTGCCGGTGATCCATCAGGAACTCGATGCCGTGCTCCTTGGGCGTGATCGGGTACTCGCCGTGGTTCTCGCTGATGGGGGAGAGGTCCCGCACGCTGAGTTCCACGCCGCCCGGCGCGCGGTCGTCCGCGCGGACCTCGCCGGTCACGGTGACCGCCTGCTCCTGCGTGAGGCGCTTGGCGAGTTCGAACACGTCCTCGGGCACGTCGGTCTTGAACACGGTCGCCTGCACGAAGCCGCTGCCGTCCCGGAGTTTCAGGAACTGGATCTTGCCCTTGCCGCTCTTGTCCGTCAGCCACGCGTGCAGCGTGACCGTCTCGCCCACATGGGCTTTCAGGTTCTGGATACTGGTTGAAGCCATGAGCGGAATTATACGGTCCGCGCGCTATGCTCCGGCGCATGAAGGGAACCGGGAAGGGCGTGACGCTGGCCGACGTGGCCCGCCACGCCGGCGTGAGCAGCATGACCGTCAGCCGCGCCCTGAACCGCCCGGACATCGTGACCGCGCAGGTCCGGGAGCGCGTGCAGGCCGCCGTGGACGCCCTGGGGTACATCCCGAACCGCATGGCGGGCACCCTGGCCGGCGGCGCCCCGGTGCGCCTGCTGCCGATGGTCCTGCCGACCCTGCACCACAGCGTGTACGTGCCGTTCCTGGAAGGCGTGCAGCGCGGCCTGACCCAGCCCGGCTGGCAACTGGCGATCGACCTGACCGAGTACGACCCGCAGCGCGAGTGGCGGGCCGCGCAGCAGTTCCTGTCCCTGCGCCCTGACGTGATGGTCCTGGCGGGCACGGACCACGACCCACGCGTGCTGCCCGCGCTTCGGCGCTTCGGCGTGCGGATCATCGAGGTCATGGACGCCCGGCCGGACCCGGCGGACCTGCTGATCGGGTACGACCACGCGCAGGCCGGAACCCTGGCCGCCCGGCACCTGATCGAACGCGGGTACCGGCACCTCGCGTACGCCAGTTGCCTGGGCGTGGGCGACGCCCGCAACGCCCGGCGGATGCAGGCCTTCCAGGCCGAGGCGGAACGCTGCGGCGTGCCCTGCGCCGCCGAGAACGTCGAGGAACCCTCCTCGATCGAGGTGGGCGTGACCCTGCTGCGCCGGGTGCTGACCCGCGAGCCCGGCGTGGACGCCATCTACTTCTCGAACGACGACGTGGCCGCCGGGGCGCTGTTCGAGTGCCTGCGCCAGGGCCTGAGCGTGCCGGGCCGCGTGGCGATCCTGGGGCACAACGACATGAGCATCTCCGCGCACGTGCACCCGGCCCTGAGTACCGTCTTCACACCCCGCGAGGAGATCGGCGCGGAGGTCGCCCGCCGCCTGAACGCCCCCACCCTGAAGGGCGGACTGGTCACCTTCCCCTGCGAACTCCGCCCACGCCAGACGACCTGAACTGAACTCCGTCCAGCTGGCAGAGGTCTGTCCTGCTTCCAGGGATGTCCGGCACAGAGGTACCGTCCTCCTGGCTGCTGGCAGGCGTAGTCCCATCAGGCGAACATGTCGTTCTGGACGTGGTTCAGGCCCAATGCCTGACTGGATTGAAGGCTGCGTGCTTGACTTCCGGAGCGGCGCGGCCTAACGTTCGTTATCTCAACTGCACCACCCTGTTAGCGCTAACAGAGCGCTCCGGAGGCCCATGCCAGAACCCAGCCACCCCCCGTCCACCCAGCCGCTGGTGGTCGCCTTCGACCTCGGCACCACCGCCCTGAAAGCCGTGCTGTTCCACGGCCGCGCCGAACGCCACCGCCTGCAATTCCCGTACCCCCTGTACGCCGAACAGCCCGGACAGGCCACCCAGCGCCTCCCGGACCTGATGCAGGCCTTCACGCTGGCCCTGAGCGGCATGGAGGAGTACCTGACCCGCCACGACCTGACCCCCCAGGCCGCCGCGTTCAGCAACGCCATGCACTCCCTGACCCTGATCCGCCCCGGCGGCCCGTCGGACGTGTACACCTTCGCGGACCTGCGCGCCGGAACCGGCGGTCACCCCGTCACGCACCTGCACGCGCAGACCGGGGTGCCCTGGCATCCCATGACGCCCGCCGTGAAACTCGCCGCGCTGCACGCCGCCGGGCAACTGACCGACGTGGCCCGCGTCAGCGGCGTGAAGGAAGAACTGCTGCTCCGCTTCTTCGGCGTGTACTGGACCGACCAGAGCACCGCCTCCGCCACCGGCCTGCTGGGACGCGGCGGCACCTACGACCCGCAGGCCCTCGCGCAGGCGGGAGTCACGGCCGCGCACCTGCCCACCGTGCACCCCATCGAGGCGCCCCTGCCACCCCTGCGCCCCCCCTACCGCGACCGCTACCCGCGCCTCGCCGCCGCGCACTGGGCCATCGGCGCCAGCGACGGCGTGACCGCCACCGAGGGCCTCGGCATCACCCGCCCCGACCAGGCGGCCCTGTCCGTCGGGACCAGCAGCGCCGTGCGTACCTTCACGCCCCGCCCCGCCGCCGACCCGCACGCGCACCTGTTCAGCTACCGCGCCGACCAGGGCGGCCAGGAACGCTACCTGGTGGGCGGCCCCAGCAACAACGCGGGCATCGTCCTGAACTGGCTGCGCGACAATCTGAACATCCCCCAGGACCTCGACGACCTGCTGCACGCCACCACCCCCGGCGCGCGCGGCCTGCTGTGCCTGCCCGCCCTGAGCGGCGAACGCGCCCCGCTGTGGGACCCGCACGTCAGCGGCAGTCTGCTGGGCCTGGGCCTGCACCACACCCGTGTGGACATCGCCCGCGCCGGCATGGAAGGCGTGGCCCTGCACCTCGCGTGGCTGTCCGACCTGCTCGCCAGCGGCACGCAACCCCTGCGCGAGTACCGCGCGACCGGCGGTCTGACCCGCTCGCGCGCGTGGCTGCGCGTCCTGGCGAACGCCCTGAACGCCCCCGTTCTCGTCCCCGACGGCGCCGACCTGTTCGAGGGCAGTGCCTTCGGCGCGGCCCTGATCGCCGCCCGCAGCGCCGGACTGGACCTTCCCCACACCCTGACCTTCGACGCGGTCGAACCCGACGCCGACGCCCCCCTGTACGCCACCCTCGGCCGGAAGTACCGGCACGCCGTCCTCGCCCTCCAGACCCTCACGCACGAACTGCGCGCCCTGTAAGCCCGGAGCCACCCCATGGATACCTTCGTTCAGACCCTGTCCGCCCCCACGCTGCTCGGCATTGCCGCCGCCGCCGTGGCCGCCCTGCTGTTCCTGATCATGGCGCTGCGCCTGCACGCCTTCGTCGCCCTGATCCTCATCAGCCTGATCACCGCCTTCGCCACCGGCCTGCCCACCGGCGAGATCGTGAAAGTCCTGACCGACGGCTTCGGCAGCACCCTCGGCAGCGTCGCCCTGCTCGTCGGCCTGGGCGCCATGCTGGGCCGCCTCGTGGAAACCAGCGGCGGCGCGAAAGTCCTGGCGGACACCCTCGTCACCCGCTTCGGCGAGAACCGCGCCCCACTCGCGCTGGGCGTCGCGTCGCTGCTGTTCGGCTTCCCGATCTTCTTCGATGCCGGACTGATCGTCATGCTGCCCGTCGTGTTCGCCGTCGCCCGCCGCCTGAACCAGCCGGTCCTGCGCTTCGGCCTGCCCGCCGCCGGAGCGTTCTCGGTCATGCACGTGTTCGTCCCGCCGCACCCCGGCGCGGTTGCCGCCGCCGACCTGCTGAAGGCCGACATGGGCACCCTGATCGGCGTGGGCCTGCTGGTCGCGCTGCCCACCTGGTACCTCGCCGCGTACCTGTTCGGCCTGTGGGCCGGGAAACGCTACCCGAACCCCGTCCCGGAACTCCTCAGCGGCGGCGCCATGAGCGTCGAACCGCCCAGCAACCCGCCCGGCGCGGGCACCGTGATCGCCACGCTGCTGCTGCCCCTGATTCTGATCTTCGGGAACACCGGCCTGAACGCCCTCGCCACTGCCGGCAGCATCGACGCTGCCAGCCCGGCCGTCGTCCTGATCCGCCTGTTCGGGAACACGCCCGTCGCGCTGCTGATCTCCGTCCTGGTCGCTGCTGTCGTTCTCGGCGCCCGCCGGGGCCGTGACCCGGTCACCATCGAGAAACTCCTCGACTCCTCGCTGGGGCCCATCGCGTCCGTCGTGCTGATCACCGGGGCGGGCGGCATGTTCGGCGCGGTCCTGCGCGCCAGCGGCATCGGCGACGCCGTGTCCGGCAGTCTCGCCGAACTGGGTGTGCCGGTCATCGCCGCCGCCTTCCTGATCGCCGCCATCCTCCGCATCGCGCAGGGCAGCGCCACCGTCGCCCTGCTGACCGCCGCCGGCCTCATCCAGCCCGCCGTGGCCGCCGCCGGGTACGCGGGCACCGACGTGGCCGCCGTCGTCGTGGCCGCCGCTGCCGGGTCCGTCGTCGTGTCGCACGTCAACGACTCCGGCTTCTGGCTGGTCGGCCGCCTCCTGAACCTCGACATCCCCACCACCTTCAAAACCTGGACCGTCATGGAAACCCTGATCGGCGTGATCGGCTTCGCCTTCGCCGTCCTGATCTTCACCGTGCTGTAAGCGGGCGGTAGGGAGTAGGCAGTGGGGCAGGCTTGACACAACTGGTCGGATCGCGAACACGCTGTTGACCATCCGCCATCCGCCATCCGCCATCCGCCATCAACCATCAACAGGAGCAGCGGCCAGTTGCCCGGCCGCTGCTCCTGTCTGTCTTGCCCCCGCTTACTTCAGGGCGTCGTTCATGCCGATGACGTCGGTGACCTTGAGGCTCGCGCCGCCGACCAGTGCGCCGTTCACGTTGGGTTTGGCGCAGATGCTGGCGATGTTGTCGGGTTTGACGCTGCCGCCGTACAGCACCTGGATGCTGTCGGCGTCGCTGCCGTAGCGGGTGGTGAGGGCCTCGCGGATGGCGAGGGCGAGTTCCTCGGCGTCGTCGGCGGTGGCGGTCTTGCCGGTGCCGATGGCCCACACGGGTTCGTACGCGACGACCACGTCCGGGCCGACGCCTGCGAGGCTGCCTTCCAGTTGCGCGAGGGTGTAGGGCACGTGCTCGCCCTTCTCGCGCACGTCCAGGCCTTCACCGACGCACACGATGGGCGTCAGGCCGTTCGCCTGCGCCTGCCGGGCCTTGGCGGCGACGGTGGCGTCCGTCTCGCCGTGGTACTCGCGGCGTTCGCTGTGGCCCACGACGGCGTAGCGGGCGCCCACGTCGGCCAGCATCGCGGCGCTGATCTCGCCCGTGTATGCGCCGGATTCGTGCGCGGAGACGTCCTGCCCGCCGAACGCCACGCCGGCCGGGAGGTTCGCGGCCAGGGCGGGCAGCATGATGGCGGGCGCCATGACGGCCAGTTGCGCGTCGCCGGGGGTCAGGCCTGCCGCGAGTTCCTGCGCCCAGGCCTGCGCTTCACTGGGCGTCTTGTTCATTTTCCAGTTGAGTGCCAGCAGGTTCTTCATTTCATGGCCTCCACGCCGGGCAGCGCCTTGCCTTCGAGCAGTTCCAGGCTGGCGCCGCCGCCCGTGCTGATGTGGGACACGCGGTCCGCCTGTCCGCTCTTGTTGATGGCGCTGACGCTGTCGCCGCCGCCGATCACGCTGTACGTACCCGCGCCGAGGTCCGCGACGGCCCTGGCGATGGCGTTCGTGCCACTGGCGAACTTGTCGAACTCGAACACGCCCATCGGGCCGTTCCAGAACACGGTCTTCGCACCCTCCAGCGCCGCCGTGAAGGCTTTCTGGCTGTCCGGGCCGATGTCCATGCCTTCCCAGTCGTCGGGAATGTCGGCGGTGGGCACCACGCGGGTGTTCGCCTCGGCGCTGAACGCGTCACCGGCCAGGGTGTCGGTGGGCAGCACGATCTTCTCGCCGTACCTGGCGAGCAGTTCGCGGGCCTTGTCCAGGAAGTCGTCCTCGTGGATGCTCTTGCCGATCTTCCCGCCCTGCGCCTTCACGAAGGTGTAGGCCATGCCGCCGCCGATCAGCATGCGGTCCACGGTGGGCAGCAGGTTCTCGATGACCAGCAGCTTGTCGCTGACTTTCGCGCCGCCGATGATCACCACATACGGGTGCTCGGGGTTGTTCAGGAGTTTCCCGAGGGCCGTCACCTCGGCTTCCAGCAGCAGGCCGCCCGCGTGCGGCAGCAGGCCCGCCACGCCGCTCACGCTACTGTGTGCGCGGTGCGCGCTGCCGAAGGCGTCCAGCACGAACGCGTCGCCCAGCCGCGCGAGGCGGCCGTTCAGGTCAGCGTCGTTCTTCTCCTCACCCGCGCTGAAGCGCACGTTCTCCAGCAGCGCCACAGCGCCCTCCGGCAGGGCCTGCACGGCGGCCAGGGTCTCGTCACTGTCGGCCGTGCCCGCAATGAACGTCACGGGCTGCCCCAGCACGCCTTCCAGCACGGGCGCGACGGGTTTCAGGGAGTACTTCTCCTCGGGGCCGTTCTTCGGGCGGCCGAAGTGGCTCATCAGGATCACGTTGCGTGCGCCCGCTTCCAGCAGCGCGCGGATGGTCGGCAGGCTGGCCGTGACGCGCGTATCGTCCTGCACCACGCCGCCGCTGACCGGCACGTTGTAATCCACGCGCACCAGCACGCGCTTTCCACTCACATTCAATGATTTCAGGTTCTGCATGGTTCCTCCGAAGGCAGGTAAAAAAGGCAGGCAAAAGGTGATGGTTGATGGTCGACAGTCGGGAAACCATCAACCATCAACCATCACCGGGCGGTGTTCAGCCCTTGGCTTGCACG
The DNA here is from genome assembly GCF_014648115.1 of Deinococcus seoulensis. Taxonomy (NCBI): domain Bacteria; kingdom Thermotogati; phylum Deinococcota; class Deinococci; order Deinococcales; family Deinococcaceae; genus Deinococcus; species Deinococcus seoulensis. Next base: position 339,929 of record NZ_BMQM01000001.1, on the reverse strand, counting down.
AGCTGGGTCAGGTCCGCGATGCGGTTGCTGTAGCCCCACTCGTTGTCGTACCAGCTGAAGAACTTCACGAGGCTGCCCATGGCCATGGTCAGGCCGCCGTCGATGATCGCGCTGTGCGGGTCGCCGACGATGTCCTGCAGCACGATGGGATCCTCGGTGTAGCTGATGATGCCCTTGTGGCTGCCTTCGGCGGCCTTGCGGAACACGTCGTTGACTTCCTCGACCGTGACTTCACGGCCCAGGATGACGACCACGTCGCTGATGCTGCCGACCGGGGTGGGCACGCGCAGGCTGGTTCCGTCGAACTTGCCTTTCAGGGCGGGGTACACCTGCGAGACGGCCTTGGCGGCGCCGGTGCTGGTGGGGATGATGTTCACGGCGGCGGCGCGGGCGCGGCGCAGGTCGCTGTGCGGCAGGTCCAGAACGCGCTGGTCGTTCGTGTAGCTGTGCACGGTGGTCATGATGGCCTTCTCGATGCCGAAGGCCTCGTCCAGGAGTTTCATGGGCGCGCCGAGGCTGTTGGTGGTGCAGCTGGCGTTGCTGATGATGTTGTGCTTGGCGGGGTCGTAGTCCTGCTCGTTGACGCCCAGCACGATGCTGATGTCCTCGTTCTTGGCGGGGGCGGTGATGATGACTTTCTTCGCGCCGCCTTCGATGTGCTTGCCTGCGCCTTCACGGGTGGTGAAGATGCCGGTGGATTCGATGACGATGTCCACGCCCATCTCGCCCCATTTGATGGCGGCGGGGTCGCGTTCGGCCAGCGCGTGGATCTTCTTGCCGTTCACGGTGAGGCTGGCGTCGTCGAATTCGACGGTGCCGTCGAAGCGTCCGGCGGTGCTGTCGTACTTCAGGAGGGTGGCGAGCGTCTTGTTGTCGGTGAGGTCGTTGATGGCGACCACTTCAACGCCGCGAGCTTCCAGAACACGGAACACCAGACGACCGATGCGGCCGAAGCCGTTAATCCCTACTTTCATGCTGTGCCTCCAGTCTTGAGGGCCACCCCCCACGTTTGGGGGCAGTCACCTCGCATGTCGCAGTGTAACCCGTCCTGTCAACACCTGACTTCGTGTCCTCTGCACACCAACGGATTGGTGAACCGGGTTCAAAAAGAAGCGGGGCGGAAAGAGGCCGTTCCAGCGCCCGCTTCCGCCCCGTGGCCCCACCGGGCCGCCTGCGCTCAGTTCGCGGCCAGCACGAATGCAACGTCCACGGTGACACTGTCCGTGCCGCCCGGATAACGCACCCCGAACTCCAGCGGATTGAACTTGAACTGCGTGCTCACGTTCACCTTCCCGCCGGTCAGGGTCGCCTTGATGGGCGCCGTGATGGTCTTCGTGGTGCCCTTGACGGTCAGTTTGCCGGTGGCGGTGGTCGCCACGGTCTGCCCCTCGGTCAGTTTCCCGCCGGTCAGCGAGGTCAGTTCGAAGGTGGCGTTCGGGAACTTCGCGGTTCCCAGCGCGTCCGGGCCCTTGGCGTGCGAGTCGCGCAGCGGGATCCCGGTCTTCAGCGTCGAGACTGGTACCGTGACCGTGCCCCTGGTGCCCGCGAGGTTCTGCGGGTCGAGCGTGACGTTGGCCGTGACGCCGGTCATGCTGCCGTTCACCGGCACCAGGGCCACCCGGTAACTGAAGGAGGCGGTGCCGTCCGGGGTGCGGTACGTGGCGGCATCCGCCGCTCCGGACAGGGTGGTGGCGAGCGCAAGCGCGCAGAGCGGGGACAGGTACTTGTTCACACGACTATTCTGACCTGCTGCCGTGAAGAACCGGTGAACGTTTCCTGCGGATTCCCTGATACGGACTCCGATTGAATGGGCTGCAAAGCCCGTTCGATCCGAGCGAAGCGAGTGGGAGCAAAGCGGGTTCCGGACGTGGAGCCGGCAATCCGGTGAAGTTCCGGATTGTTGGCGAAACAAACGGAATCCGTATGACGCTTGCCCACCAGCCCCTCTGCCTCCGGCGCCTCCTGCTCAGACGCCTGTGGGCGCCGTGCGGAGCGGCACGTCATACTCTCAGGCATGAACGAGTCGCTTCTGGTCATGAAATACGGCGGGACCAACATGCAGGATGCCCGCGCCGTCCGCCACAGCGCGTCCCTGGCCGCCCGCTCCATCCGCGAGGGCGTGAAGGTCGTGGTGGTCGTATCCGCCATGGCCGGCGTCACCAACCAGCTGCTGAAACTCGCGGACGCCGCGCAGTCCGGCGACATCGCCAGCGCGAACGACGAGATCGCTGCCATGCGCACCCGGCACTTCACGGCCGCGCAGGAACTCGGCGCCGCGCCCGACAGCGACACCGTCCGCGAGATCCGCGAGATGCACGAGACACTCCGGCAGGCCGTGTACGGCGTGTACCTGCTGCGCGAACTGACGCCCCGCAGCCGCGACCTGATCGTCGCGTTCGGCGAGCGCCTCTCCGCGCCCCTGATGAAACTTGCCCTCGAACAGGACGGCCTGCGCGCCCATCACCTGTCCGGCGGCGAGGCGGGCATCGTGACCGACACGCACTTCGGGAACGCACGCCCGCTGCCCGGCACGTACGAACGCATCAAGGACCGCCTCAGCGGCCTGCTGAGCGCCGGGGTCACGCCGGTCGTGGCGGGCTTCATGGGCGAGACCGAGAAGGGCGCCATCACGACCCTCGGGCGCGGCGGCACCGACTTCAGCGCCACCATCATCGGCAAGGCCCTGAGTGCCACGGAAGTCTGGGGCTGGAAGGACGTGGACGGCGTCATGAGCGCCGACCCGCGCGTCGTCGCGGACGCCCGCAACGTGGACGTCCTGAGTTACGGCGAGGTCATGGAACTCGCGTACTTCGGCGCGAAGGTCCTGCACCCGCTGGCCGTCACGCCCCTCCAGGACAGCGGCATTCCGCTGCGCCTGAAGAACTCCGCCGACCCGGACTTCGCCGGGACGCTGGTACAGGCAGAGCCGCGCGACGAGGCCGGGCACCCCGTCAAGGCCGTGACCGCCATCCGCAACGTCAGCATCATCAACGTGAGCGGCGCGGGCGTGCTGGGCATCCCGGAAGTGATTGCCAGCGTGTTCGACGCCATTGCCCGCGAGAACGTCACGCTGCTGATGGTGTCGCAGTCGTCCAGCATGAGCAACGTGTCGCTGGCCGTGCAGACCGTGGACGCCGAACGGACCCTGAACGCCCTGCGCGCCGGGGTGAGCCTGGAACTGAAGGTCGAGCAGCAGGACCACGTGGCAGTGCTGGCGATCGTGGGGAGCGGCATGCGCGGCCAGAAGGGCGTGTCGGCGCGCCTGTTCACGGCGCTGGCCGCCGCCGACGTGAACATCCTGATGATCTCGCAGGGCAGCAGCGAGTTGAACGTCAGCGTGGCCGTGGAAGCCGAGCATGTGGACGAGGCGACCCGCGCCGTGCACGCCGCGTTCAACCTGGGTAAGTCCGTTATTGCCTGAACCGCACCACCAGGAGGCCTGGAGCAGCCGTAGGGTGCTGTTCCGGGCCTCTTGCTGTGCAGGAAGTGATGACCAGAGAGCAAACAAACTATTCACGAGTGGCTATAATCGTGAATAGTTTCACTTACTACTTCCAACGCCGTCACTTCAGGCCCACACTCTGCCTTACCGAGTGTCGCGCGGGCCAGCCGGAGAGCCCCGCAACTGAGGCCAGCGCCGGGCCATGACCACGTACAGGCCCGCCACCCACGCGACACTGGCCGTGAAGCCCGCCAGCACGTCCGACGGGTAGTGCACCCCGAGGTAATTGCGGCTGGCTCCCACGGCCAGCGCCCACAGCAGACCGAGCACCGCGACCGGCCACCCCGCCCGCGAACGCCAGAACACCAGCGTGAGCGCAAAACCAAACGCGGCATTCGCCATGGCGTGCCCGCTGGGAAAACTGAACCCTGGTTCGTTCAGCACGGCCAGCAACTCATCGGGGCGGGGGCGCTGGAACACCACTTTTGCCGCGACATTCAGCAGGGTCGCGCCCGCCACGCCCGACACGAGAAACCAGCCGTGCGCCCGGCCGCCTGCGCGGGCCAGCAGCCACGCCAGCAGGGCAGTCACGAACGGCAGGACCATCACGCCGCCCAGCGTGGCGAGCGTCTCGGCCGCCCAGGTCAGGGCGGGGGTGCGACGCTGCGCGTACCAGTCGAGCACCCCCTGATCCCACCAGAACCCACCTTCACGGAACACCTCGTACGTCAGGTGCGTGAACAGCCCGAAGGGAATCAGCACGCCCAGCAGCACCAGCAGCAGGGACCGCCAGTGCTGGCGCAGGAACGGCAGGAATTCACGCCGGGAATGAGGAAACATCCTGTCATTACAGGGGTTGCGTGCCCTGCGCGTCAGGCTGCGCACTTGCCCGTTACTTAACGCTCTGGACTTAACGCTCTGGTGTCCGGCAGGGGGGGGCGCTAGGCGCAATGGCGCACCCCACGCTGCGCCAGTCGCCGCATGTGCCCCGGGGGGTGCTGGGCGCACCATGAGGGCGTCAGGGAACGCGCCAGTACGGGCTGCCAGCGGGGCGGCGGCGCACCTGCCCGGAGACACTCATGCAACACGTTCCCACCCATCCCGGCGCAGTCCGCGCCCAGGCCCTCCTGAACGAGGCGGCGCAGGCCCGGCAGGTCCGGCTCGCGCAGGCGGCCGCACGCGCCCAGGCTGACCGGCATCCCGCCCGCCCGCACGGCCTGACCTTCTTCCTGACGGCCCTGCGCCGCCGCCTGCACCTCGCGTGAGCCCAGGCCGCTCGCCCGCCGCATCACACAGCGCCGCCCCCTGAACCGGGAGCGGCGCTTGCGTTGGGTCGCTTCAGCTGGTGATGGGCTGGCTGTTCGCCTCGCGCTGCGCGAGGAAGTCCTTGACGCTCTGCGCGGCGCGAATGGTCATGCCGGGCACGGCGGCGATCTGCTCGATGGGCGCGCTGCCCAGGTCCTCAAGGCTGGTGAAGTGCTCCAGCAGCGCGTCCCGGCGCTTCTGCCCGATGCCCGGCAGGTCGTCGAACACGCTGCGGAGCATGTCCTGGCCGCGCAGTTTGCGGTGGTACGTGACGGCGTAGTTGTGCACCTCGTCGCGCACGCCGATCAGCATCCGCAGGGCCGGGTGCGTGTGCGGCAGCAGCAGTTCGCGGTCCACGCCGACCTCGGTGCCGGTGTCCAGCCACCACTGCGCGCCGTACCGGCCGGGCAGGATCAGGCGTTCCTCGCGCTTGGCGAGGCCCACGACCGGCACGCGCACGTCCGCCTCCTTCAGGGCGTCCAGGGCGGCGTTCACCTGCCCGCGCCCCCCGTCGATCAGCAGCAGGTCCGGCAGCGGCAACTTGTCCGAGAGGCTGCCCGTGAAGCGGCGCACGATGGTCTGTTTCATGCTGGTGTAGTCGTCCGGGTGGTCCAGGCCCCTGACCTTGAACCGGCGGTGTTCGCCCCGGCGGGCGCGGCCGCCCTCGAACACGACCATGCCGGACACGATGTTCGTGCCGAACAGGTTGCTGTTGTCGTACCCCTCGATGCGCCACGGGCGGTCCCCGAGGGCCAGCACTTCCCGCAGGGCGTCCAGGCCCGGGTGGTCGCCGCGCCGTTCCAGCAGCGCCATCTCGGAGTCCAGGCCGTTCTGCGCGTTGCGCTGCGCCATGTCGATCAGGTCGACCTTGTCGCCGCGTTTGGGGGTGCGCATCTCGGTTCGGCGTCCGGCTTTCTCCGACAGGAATTCACTCCAGACCGGCGCGTCGTCGAAGTCGGCGGGCAGCAGGATCAGCGGGGGGACGTGCGTGGCCTGCGTGTAGTAGTCCTGCACGAACGCGGCGACGATCTCGCCGAGCGGGGCGTCCTCGGTGCCGGTCAGGAAGCGTTTGTCGCGGCCCACGACGCGCCCGCCGCGCATGCGGAACAGTTGCACCATGGCGTACTCGCCGGCCTGCGCGGCGCCCAGGAAGTCCAGGTCGGTCTCGTCGCTGACGAAGGCGTGCTGTTCGGTGCCGAACAGTTTCTCGACGGCCTGCACGCGGTCGCGCACGCGGGCGGCCTGCTCGAAGTCCTGGCCCTGCGCGGCGACTTTCATGTCGCCCTTGAGCCGGGCGATGACGGGCGCGGCGCGGCCCTCCAGCAGGCTGGTCACGTCCTCGACGGTGCGGGCGTACTCGCCGGGGTCGGCGCGGTCCACACACGGGCCCAGGCAGCGGCCCATGTGGAAGTTCAGGCAGGGCCGCGCCTTCTTCTGCATGGGCAGACCGCTGTTCTTGCGCAGCGGGAACATGGTGTCGATCAGGTTCTTCACGCGCCGCACCGCCGACGAGTCCGGGTACGGCCCGTAGTACCGGCCGCCGTCCTTGATGACGCGCCGCGTGACGACCAGCATCGGGAACGCCTCGTTGGTGAGTTTCAGGAACGGGTAGTGCTTGTCGTCTTTCAGGGTGACGTTGTAGTGCGGGCGGTGCTGCTTGATGAGGTTCGCCTCGAGGACCAGCGCCTCGACCTCGTTGCGGGCCGTGATGAATTCCAGCGTGTCGGCCAGCGCGGTGAACTTGCCGCTCTTGCCGCCGGCCTTGAAGTGCTGTCCGACCCGGCTGCGCAGGTTCTTGGCCTTCCCGATGTAGATGGGCGTGCCGCCCCTGCGGAAGATGTACACGCCGGGGGTGGTGGGCAGCACGGGCAGGTCGTCTGGATGCACCTGCCCAGCATAGGGGAGAGGCGCGCCGGGTTCCGTGACGGGAGGCGCTGTCTGCCCGTCTGCCGTGGCACGGACGGGCACTTGACACCCGTCACGGCCTGTCAATAGAATCCTTACATGTCGAGAGAAGGGAGGATCGCGTGAACAGCCAGTACGCCGTGGCCGTGCATGTGCTGTCCCTGATCGGTCAGTTCCCGGAGCACAGCAGTTCCGCCGACATGGCCGCCAGCGTCGGAACGAACCCGGTCGTGATCCGCACCGTGGCGGGGCAGTTGCGCCGCGCCGGGCTGATCTGCACGCGGCAGGGCGTGGCGGGCGCGAGCCTGACCCGCCCCGCCGTTCAGATCACCCTGCTGGACGTGTACCGCGCCGTGAACGGTGAGGACAGCGTGTTCCGCCTGCACGAGCGTCCGCACCCGAACTGCCCGGTCGGCGCGAACATCCAGGCGACCCTGGAAGCCCGCTTCGGCCGCGCCCAGGCCGCCATGGAGGCCGAACTGGCCCGCACGACCCTGGCCGACGTGATGTCGGACCTCGTCTCGCGCGCCGGGTAGGGACCGACTGATTTTTTTTCTCCGACATGTCACCAGAACGCCTACAGGTTGCCCGCCCCATTCCCCCCGCTGTTCCACACAGGAGACCCACCATGATCGGAATCACCGCCGCCACCGGCCAGCTCGGCCAGCTCGTCATCCAGGCACTCCTCGACCGGGGCGTGCCCGCCACGCAGATCGCCGCGCTGGTCCGCACCCCCGGGAAGGCCGCCGCACTTGCCGCGCAGGGCGTGCAGGTCCGCCACGCCGACTACCATCAGCCCGACACCCTGAACGCGGCATTACAGGGCATCGAGAAGCTCCTGCTGATCTCCAGCAGCGACTTCAACGACCGGGTCGGCCAGCACCGCAACGTCATCGACGCCGCCCGCACCGCAGGCGTGAAACTGGTCGCGTACACCAGCATCCTGAACGCCGACACCGCCACCTTCGGACTGGCCGCCGACCACCAGGCGACCGAGCAGATCCTGCGTGAATCCGGCCTGCCGTTCATCTTCCTGCGCAACGGCTGGTACACCGAGAACTACACCGGCAGCGCCGCGCAGGCCATCCAGAGCGGCGCGCTGCTCGGCGCGGCCGGAACCGGAACCCTGAACCTCGCCGCGCGCCGCGACTACGCCGAGGCGGCCGCCGCCGTCCTCGCCACCGACGGGCACATCCCGCAGGGGCAGACCGGCCGCGCCTATGAACTCGCCGGGGATGAGAGCGTGACCATGCGGGACCTCGCCGCCCAGTATGCCCGCCAGAGCGGCAAACCCGTCGAGTACCGCGACCTGCCGCAGGCCGAGTACTCCGCGACCCTTCAGAGCTTCGGACTGCCGGAAGGCTTCGCGCATACCCTGGCCGACGTGGACGCCGGGATCGCGCGGGGCGAGCTGTTCAGCGCCAGCCGCGACCTGACCACCCTGATCGGCCGCCCGACCACGCCGGTGGACACCTCGGTCGCCGAGGCCCTGAGCAGCTGAACCCACCCGGAACAGGCCCACGGCAGATCTAGCGGTGGGCCTGTTCTGTGCCCGGTACACTGCCGGACATGACAGGTACGGCGGCAGGCACGCGGGTATGGATCATCCGGCACGGCGAGACCGCCGGGAACGAGGCGGGCATCCTGCGTGGCCCGGTCAGCGCGAACGACGAACTGAACGACACCGGGCACGCCCAGGCCCGCGCGCTGGCCACGCACCTGCTGCGCCAGCTGCCGCGCCCGCAGGCGGTGTATGCCAGCCGTTACCGGCGTGCCCAGCAGACGGCCGCCCCCCTGGCCGGGGCGCTGGGTGTGCCGGTGCAGGTCCTGAACGGCATTCACGAGGTGGACTGCGGCGACTGGGCCGGGCAGCCGTACTCGGCCCTGAACGCCCACCCGGAGAAATTGCGCCTGCCTGACGGCACTCTGGGCTTCGCCGGAGGGGAGACCTTCGGCGAGATCGCTGCCCGCTTCATCTCGGACGTGAACGCCCTGCCGGACGGCACGGACGCCGCGCTGGTCTCGCACGGAGGCATCATCCGGATCGGGCTGGCGGCACTGCTGGGCCTGGACATCGAGGATGTGTGGGCGGGCAGGCAACTGGTGCACGGGAACACCGATTACACGGTGCTAATGCGCGTGGCTGGCGGCTGGCAGGCAGAGCAGGTGGGGCAGAGCGTTCCGGGCTGAGAAACCATCAGAAAGGCACCTCAGGGATAAAGGGCGCCTTTTTTCACGACCCAGATCAATCGTGAATCATTTCACTAACTCACAACTGCTGTGCTCTGCTCACTCCGCTGACGCTGAGTCTCACACCTCCACTGTCCGCCCCGTCAGCCGGGATTCCTCGGCGGCGAAGGCCATGCGGTGCGAGTCGAGCGATTCGGCGAGTGGGGTGGGTGGGGGAGACTGGCCGCGCAGGAACGCCAGCCAGCCCTGAACGAGGCCCTGGTCGCCGCCGCCGTGGTTGCCGGTGGTGTTGACGGTCCAGCGTTCGCTGTGGCCGGTGCGGAAGTCGTGGAGTTCGAGTTCGCCGCGTTCCATGTGGGCGCGGAGTTCGCCGTGCGTACCGAGGAGTTTGAGGGTGCGGGTGTTGTTGTGCGTGAAGGCGCTGACGGTGAGTTGCGCGGTCACGCCGCCCTGGAAGGTGACGGTGGCGGTCTGGTGGTCGGTGACGTTGTTGCGGCCCAGGTACACGCACTCGCCGTACGGGCCGTCTTGCAGTGCTTCTTCGAGGGTCTGGCCGCCGGCGGTGAGGACCGTGACGGGCCACGCGTGCGGGTCGCGGGTGAGGTAGATGCGCCGCGCGTCGGACGGGCAGTCCTGGACGGGGCAGGTGACGCAGCGGTCGGTCGCGCCGGGTGGGGCGTGTTCGGGCCGGAAGTGATGCAGGGCGCCCTCGCTGCTGATGCGCTTCGGGGGGTTGGCGGCCAGGGTGCGGAGCAGGTCGAGGTCGTGGCAGGCCTTGGCGAGCAGGAACGGCGCGGCGGGCGGACTGGCGCGCCAGTTGCCGCGCACGTACGAGTGCGCGTAATGCCAGTGGGCGACATTCTCGGCGTGCTGAACGCCGACCAGTTGCCCGAGGCGGCCGGACGCGGCGACCTGTTGGACGGCCATGAAGAAGGCGGTGGTCCGCAGGACGTGGCAGACGGTGACGGTGCCGGTCGAGGCGGCCTCGGCGGTCAGGAGCAGGTCGAGTTCGTGCGGGTGCAGGCAGACGGGTTTCTCCAGCAGCACGTCGTACCCGATTTGCAGGGCGCGCAGGCAGGGTTGCACGTGGTCATGGTCGGGCGTGGCGATCACGACGGCGTCGGTCACGCGGCCCTGCGCGAGGAAGGCGTCCCAGTGCGTGAACTGCGCCTGCGGAGGGATGCCGTGGCGCGCGGCGACCTCCGCGAGGCGGGCGGGGCGCGGTTCGACCACATGCGTGATCACCGCCCCCTGCGCGGCCAGATACCGGGCGTACACGTCCGCGCCCCGGTTTCCGCAGCCGATGATCGCCACGCGCACGGGATTCATGCGCGCCGCACGCCCCAGCCGCTCTCCTGCGGGCGGGTCAGGTGCCCGGCCTGCCACTCCAGGCCCGTGAACGGATCGTCGGCCAGCAGGAGCGCGCCGTCCAGGTCGGCCCAGTCGCACGCTCCGGCGAGGTGCGCGGCGGCGGCGATGCCGAGGCTGCTCTCGATCATGCAGCCCATCATGACCTGAAGGCCGTGCGCGCGCGCCAGTCTCATGGCCGCGAGCGCCTGGAGGGGGCCGCCCAGCTTGGCGAGTTTCAGGTTCACGCCGTCGAAGGCGCGGGCCAGCGAGGTCACGTCCGAGACGTGGTGCAGGCTCTCGTCCGCGACGATGGGCACGGTGGACACAGCCCGCAGCGCCGCGTGTCCGTCGAGGTCGCCGGCCGCCAGGGGTTGCTCGACGAATTCCACGCGGGCGGCGTCCAGCACGCCCAGCATCCGGCGGGCCTGCGTGCGCGTCCAGGCGGCGTTCGCGTCCACGCGCAGCGCGACGTGCGGCGCCTCCTCGCGCAGCGCCTCAAGGATCGCCTCGTCGCGGTCCGTGCCGAGCTTGACCTTCAGGACACCGTGCCCACGGGCGACCGCGTCCCGCGCCTGTTCCCGCATGGCGGCGGTATCGGCGATGCTGACCGTGTAACTGCTCTCGGGTAGCGGCGCGGGGCTCAGGCCCAGCAACCGCCAGACCGGGACGCCCGCCGCCTGCGCGCACCAATCGACAGCCGCCATCTCCAGCGCGCACTTCACGCTGGGATGGTCGTGCGGCATGCGGGCCGTGAGGCGGGCGTGCAGACCGTCCCAGTCCCACGGGTCGGTCAGGGCGTCTGCGAGGAGCGGCAGGATGGCCTCGACGGTGCCGCGCGTCTCGCCGTAGAAGGCGTTCGGGGCGGCCTCGCCCTGCCCGGTCAGGCCCGCGTGCGTCAGCGTGACGAAGGTTCGCGGGTACGTGCTGTGCGTCCAGCGGGCAATCCCGAACGGTTGCGCCGTGTGCAGGTCCAGCGTCTCCCAGGTCAGTGCGGGGGAGGTCGCGGAAGTCACTGCGCCCACCGTCCGAAACCGCTGACCGTTGCCGCAAGCCGCGTGCCGTACTCGCCCTCGCCGAGCGTCTCGACACTCACACGCATGTGCGTGGCGTTCGCGTGCACCAGTCGCCGGTCATCCAGCATCACGCCCACGTGACCGGGGAAGAACACCAGATCCCCACGCCGCGCCGTCTGCACGGGAGTCAGGGCCGCCTGCTGCTGGTCCGCGTCACGCGGCAACGCACGCCCGAACGCGCCGTACACCACCTGCGTCAGGCCCGAGCAGTCCAGCCCCCACGCGCTACGCCCGCCCCACAGGTACGGCGTCTCCAGGAACCGCAGGGCCAGGGCCGCCGCATCCTCGTCGCGCAGGATGGCCAGCGTGACCTCCTGCACCCACGCGTCCTGCCCGTCCGGCAGGATGACCGGCACCCAGCGGCGGTGCTCCTCCTCGACAACCTCACCGAACGCCCGCGTGAGACGCGCCCCCAGCGCCAGTTCCGCCAGGACCGGCCGACTGATGCGCGGCCCCGCGAAGGCATGCGCCCGCAGCGCCGTCACCATCAACTCGCCGTTTCCGGACGGCCCGCGCGGCAGCAACCCGTCCGCCCGCGCCCAACCCAGGTAGCCGTCATGCACGGTCCGCACGCGCGCCCAGCCGGTCCCGTCCTCCCACAGCAACTCCAGCGGCTCGCCCGGCAGGGCCTCGCTCACCTGCGCCGAATCGGCGTCCGGGGCCGCGCGCAGGCTCAGGCGCGAGCGGCCCGTCACGGCCGCCACCGGCTGCACGAACCGCCACCCGGCCCCCACCAGCTGGCCCCGCAGGGCCTCCTCGGCCACGCGCATGGCCGGATCGAACGCGTGCACACGCGCATCCAGAACGACATCAGTGGAACTCACGCCCCACAGCCTACGGCCCCACCGGACAGAACGGGGCGCAGGTGGTGCAGGCCAGTGGGTGCAGGACTGCACGTCATGTGCGGCCCGCCGCGCCTGAAACGGGTGTTAGGCTCGGCGCATGACGCATTCCCGTGCCCTGTTGACCCTGGCCGCCCTGACCCTCAGTGTTCCGGCGGCCTCCAGCCAGAGTGTCTCGCCGCTGAATGCGACCGAAGTGTCGGCGCTGCTGGGCAACTTTGGGGCCATCACGGTCACCGCACCGGCCGGCACGAAACAGGCGATCATCCGGGTGGTCAGTCAGCTCGGCACAGCAGAAGAGAAAGACGCCGCCAGCTACCAGGGCATGCATTCGCTGTATGTGTACGACTTCCGCAAGCCTGTCCGGTTGATGGTGGGCCTGGCCGGCGATCCGATCGGACGGGGCAAGGGAGCCGCCCCCCTCAGCTTGCCCGGCATTCACCCCTGCGCGCCTGATCAGCAGCTGGCGATTTTCGGGGCCAGCACTGCTTCGGAGACCAACCTGGCCAAGCAGTGCATAGGCCTGGGTGACCGGGCTGATGCGACCGGGGGCAGCCCCGAAGTCATTCAGATGACACCCCCGAAACTGAACGTGTGGACGCCGGTGTACAGCTGGTACTTCATCAAAGGCACTGATGCCTCGGCCGCGGCGTTCGACGCTGCGCGTAAAGATCCTTCGGCCCGGATCGTATGGTGGGTCTATTTCAGCAGCACCACCGACGGAGCCGTGCCCGCCGCGCCGCTCTACACGCCCGAGCCCTGAATCCGCCTGCCCCTGACCATCCTCACTGCCGTTCAGTTCAATACTCAGTTCGTCACCATGTCCCCAGGCAGGTGATCGTGCCGGTTCAGGAACAGCAGCCGGGTGCCGCGCGCACCGAGTTCCAGCTCGCAGGTGGCGGTGTTGTCCAGCACCAGTTTGGCAGGCAGCCGGCTCAGGGGACTGCCCAGCAGCGCGGCCAGCAGGAACTGCGCGAAGTTCTGGTGCGTGATCAGACCCACGCGATCCGTCACGGCGTGGCGGGCCCGCAGGTCGCGCAGGACCGTCAGGGCGCGGTCTGCGTACACCTGCTCGTCGTTCTCCTCGAAGCCACCGTCCCAGGCAGCCCGGCTGTCCAGATGGGCGGGCCAGCGTAACTCAGGGCAGATCCGTTGCAACGTCTGCCGGGTCTGCCCGGCGGTGGGCGTGCGCGGGCCGGTCAGCTGACCCAGGTACAGCCCGCCGATCTCGTGCAGGGCGTCCGTTCCCTGAACAGGCAGCGAGAGGGCCGTCGCCAGTGGGGCCACCGTCTGAACGGCGCGCGTGGTGAGGCTGCTGTAAAGGTGCGTCAGCGACCCGAGGTGCGGAATGCGGTTGGCGGCCTCGCCGAGCAGTCGCGCCTGCTCCAAGCCCAGGTCGCTCAGAGGCGGGTCCGGATGCCGGCCTTCCTTACCGCCCGTCTGTGCGTACAGCCGGTTGTTGAGGGACTGGGCGTGACGGATCAGCACAAGATGCACGCGGCCGAGTGTAGAGCAGGGGCGTCCGTATCGGAGTCCGTCTTACAGGTGCGTGGTGAGCCAGCGTGCCCAGTTCCCCCACGCCACGCTCTGACGGACCCCGGCGGGCAGTTCGTCCAGCACCCGGGGCACGTGCGCGTAGCGGTCGATACCGGCGGGCGTCTTCTCGGCACCGAAGCCTCCGTCGAGGTCGGTGCCGAGGGCCACGCGGTCCCAGCCGATCAGGTCGGCGTAGTGGCGGGCGTGGTCAGCCAGCGCGGCCAGGGGCACGCGGTCCAGGCTACCTTCCGGGAGTGGGCGGATGAAGCGGTTCAGGAGGACCAGTCCGATCACGCCGTCCGCTGCGGCGATGGCACGGGCCATGTCGTCGGTCAGGTGGCGGTTTCCGGGCACCAGGGCGCGGCTGTTGGCGTGCGTGGCGATCAGTCGCGGCCCGATCTGCGCGGCATCCCAGAAGGCGTGATCGTCGAGGTGCGAGGCCTCCAGCGTGACGTTCAGGTCCCGCATGGCGGTTACGAGGTCCACCCCGGCGGGCGTGAGAGGTCCGGGCGCGTCGGTGCCTCCGGCGTAACGGGTGCGGCCCCAGGCCGGGCCGATGACGCGCACGCCCCGCTCGACCCAGAAGGGCAGGTCGGCGGCGTCGCGGATGGGGTCGGCGCCTTCCATCAGCAGGACCACGCCCAGCGGCGCTTCCGGGGAGTCGAGGTGTGCCGTCACTCCGGCGGCCGAGGTGAGCAGGGTCAGGTGCCCGGCGTCCTGCAGGCGGTGGTACTCGTCCAGTTGCGCCAGTGCCTGCGCGCGGGCGCCCGCGTGGTCGGTGTACCCGCCGGGAGTGTCGGGGCTGGCGGGCAGGGCGAACAGCGTCCCGAAGCACACGCGCACGCCCGACAGGCGCAGCTCCGGCAGCGTCACGGTGGCCGTCTGGCCCGGCACGGGGTCAGCGGCGCGCAGGGCGTCCAGGGGGAGGGTCAGGTCCCGGCCGTCCAGGGCGTTCATGGCGAGGTCCAGGTGCCCGTCAATCAGGTGGGTGCCGGGCAGGTGCGTGTCGGTCATCGGGTGTCGGCGGTGGGGGAGGCGACGCCGAGGCGGTCCACCAGTCTGGACACCCCGCCGAGGTCGTGCAGGGCGCCCGGGGTTTCGCCGCTCAGGTCGATCAGCGCGGCGTGCATGCCCAGGGCGAGGGCGGCGTCCACGTTCTCCTGCTTGTCGTCGATGAACAGGACCTCGGGGGCGTCCAGGCCCAGGGCGTTCAGGGCGTGCCGGTACGCGCCGGGTTCGGGTTTGTGAATGCCGACGGTGCAGGTGGCGACGGCCACGTCGATCAGGTCGTTCAGGCCCAGGAATTCCAGGGTGCGGTCGATGCTGGGCAGCGTGTTGCTCAGCACGCCCAGGCGCAGGCCACGGGCGCGCAGTTCGGTCAGGACCGCGCGGGCGTCCGGGACGGGTTTCATGAACGCCTCGTACGGGTAGCGTGCCGACAGTTGCTGCGCCTGGGTGTCCGTGAGGTTCAGGCGGGCGGCCAGTTCGGCGCTGTACTCGTTCCAGAAGGTGTCCTCGTCGGCCTGGGTACGCAGGTGCCACCACGTGAACGCCCGTTCCTGCCACTGGGCCTGCATGCCCGCGCCGACCTCGCGCGGGTCGAGTCCGAAGGTCTGCGCGGCCCACAGGGCGGCCTCGCGGTACACGCCGGGGTCGGTGTAGGCGATGGTGTCGTCCCGGTCGAACAGGACGGCGCGGAGCGGAGGCTGGGTGGTCATGACGGTCATGCTAGACGCTGACCGGTGGCAGAACGTGACGGCTTGCCGCCAGTCCGTGGCCTGCGGTCTTGCCGGACGTGACCGGCCGCCTGAACGGAAATCAAGACTTCCGCCCGCATCGCGCAACAGGAGTGCCTTATCTGGTTATATGAGCAATAATTGACCTGTATAACTTCCCTGAAGGCTGATGAGCGCAACAGGATTGCTAAACTCACACGGCTGCGCTAGGCTGGCCGCATGTTCGAGGACCCCTACACCGAGCACGTCCTGCTGACGCCCGGCCCCACCCCCATCCATCCCCGCGCCCAGCAGGCCCTCATGCGACCCATGCTCGGCCACATGGACCCCGAAATCTTCGCGCTGAACACCGAAATCCAGGCGGACCTGCGCGCCATGTACGGCACGACCGACACCACCTTCACCGCGCTGCTCGCCGGAACCGGCAGCCTCGGCATGGAAGCCGGATTCGCCAACCTAGTCGAGAACGGCGACGAGGTCCTCGTGTGCGCCAACGGCTCGTTCGGGCAGCGCATGGCCGACATGGCCGCCCGCTACGGCGCGAACGTCCGCCTCGTCACCGCCCCACTCGGCGAGGCCATCAACCCCGAGGACGTGGCCGCGCAGATGAACGGCGTGCAGATGGTCGCCGTCGTGCACGGCGAGACCAGCACCGGCGTCCTGAACCCCGTCCCGCAGATCGCGCAGATCGCCCGGCAGCACGGCGCACTCCTGACCGTGGACGCCGTCACGACCGCCGGGATGGAACCCTTCCACATGGCCGAGTGGGGCGTGGACTACGCCTACACCGGCGCGCAGAAATGCCTCAGCGCCCCACCCGGCCTGGCCCCCGTCGCCATCAGCGACCGCGCCATGGCCCGCTACCACGCCCGCCGCACGCCCACCCCGCTGTGGTACTGCGATTTCGAGGGCCTGCGCGACTACTGGGAGCGCCACACCTACCACCACACGGTGCCCGTGAACCTGCACTACGCCCTGCACGCCGCCCTGCGCGCCGCACTGGACGAGGGCATGCTGAACCGCAAGGCCCGCGTGCAGCACGTCGGGCAGGCCATTCAGGCGGCGCTGGCCCCGCTGGGCTTCACGCCCTACGTGCTGCGCCCCGAAGACCGCCTGCCCACCGTCCTCGCGCTGCGCCTCCCGGACGGCTTCGACGACGCAGGCGTCCGCCGCGCGCTGCGCCAGCGGGAGATCAGCGTCACGGGCGGCCTGGGCGCCACCGCCGGCCTGATCTGGCGACTGGGTCTGATGGGTGAAACGGCCCGCCCCGCCCCGTACCGCGCCCTGATGGACGCCCTGGAAGACCTGCTGGGCGTGCAGGGCCTCACCGAACGGTTCAACGACGCGCTGGAACCCGTTCCCGCCTGAACGCACCGGCACATGAAAGGCGGGGAACCCCATGTGAGGTTCCCCGCCTTCCCTTTGTCTGCTTCAGCCCATGCGGCCGGTGCGGATCACGTCCGCGATCACGGGCGGCAGGTTCCACGCCATGATGTCGAACGCACTCGACGCGAAATCGTACGTGACCTTGTGCAGCGACACCTTCGGTTTGCGGCCCACGCAATCCACGATCGCAACGTCCGCGCCCGGCTCGTGGTTCAGGGTCAGGCCCACGCTGCCGGGATCCACGAACGTCGTCTCACCGATCACCCGCACGAACGGCACGTGCGACCCGCCCACCACGACCACCCGCGCGCCCAGCGTCTCGGCCAGCGCCTCCAGCTCACGCTCCTGCGCCATCAGGTCCAGACGCGCCTCCGGGTCGTGCGGACTGCCGTGAAAGTACCGGACCCGCCCGATCGGCGTGGTGATCCGCCCGCCCGGCGGCAGGCGACGCAGGAAATCCACCTGCTCGGGCGCCAGCATCTTCTTCGTCCAGTTCAGCACCTGATCCGCCACGCCCTTGCGGTCCGCGCGGTCCCCGAGTTCCATCGCCACGCGCATGTCACTGGACCCCAGGCCCGTCACCCACCCCTCGCGTTTCACGAAATCGATGACCGGACCCGGACTCGCGCCGTACCCGACAAGGTCGCCCACCACAATCACCTGATTGACGATATGTTCCGACAGAAAACGCTTGACCGCAGTCAAGGCGTGAATGTTCCCATGAAGATCGCTGATGAAGGCCAGTCGCAAGGTCCACCCATCCTAGAGCAAAACGCCACGAGTTTCCTCGCAACCCCCCTATCATAGGTGCGATGCCCGCCCCCGCCATAGCCGCCCTGCTCGGACTGACCCTCGCCGCGTGCGGCCTGCCCCTCCCGTGGAGTTTCCTGAGTGCCCTGCCCCTGGCCGCCCTGCTCGGGTACGCCGCCGCCGCACCGACCCGCCGGGCTGTGACGGCCCGCGTGTTCTGGGGCGGCTTCGGGTACTTCGCGCTGCACCTGTGGTGGCTGGGCGCGTTCCTGCAACAACTCCTCGGGGCCGCGCCGCTGGTGGTCATCCTGTTCGCACTGGAAGCCGCGTTCCTGGCTGTCATGGCCGCCATCGCGGTGACGCTGACCCGCACGCCCACCGGCCGTATCTGGGCCCTCGCGGGCGGGTGGGTGATCCTGGAATGGCTGCGTTTCCTGGGGCCGCTCGCGTTCCCGTGGCCCACCCTGGGGTACACGCTGCTGCCCACGCCCGCCATTCAGATCGCGGACCTGGGCGGCGTGCTGCTCGGCAGTGTGCTGGTCGCGTTCACCGCCGCCAGCCTCGCCCACGCCTGGACAAACAGACACTCACCGAACCGGCAGCAGCAGGGGAGACGCCCCCTCGCCCCGGCCGTCCTGGCGGCCGTCGCCTGGGCCGCCGCGCTCGGGTACGGCGCCACCCGCACGCCCGGCGACGGCCCCGAACAACCCATGCGGGTCCTGCGCGTCACCTTCGACGCGTTCGGCCGCGCCAGCGGACAGCTCACCCCGGAAGAACAGTTTGCCGCGCAGACCGCCGCCAGCGTGAACCGCCCACCCGGCAGCGTCATCGTCTGGAGCGAGGGCGCCATCAGCTCACCCGGCACCCGCCCCGCCCCCGGCCAGACCATCCCCGCGTTCCCCGGCCCCGGCATCAGCGGCGTCGGCGGGTACGAAGCACTCACCCCGTCCGGCCCGGACCCCATCCGGCAACCCGGCACCTCCCGGGAATTCAACACCGTCGCCAGCCTGAGCGCAGGCGGCACCATCCAGAGCATGAGCGCCAAGGCCCGCCTCGTCCCGTTCGGCGAGGAATTCCCGTTCCGTCCCATCCTCGGCCCCGTGTACCGCGTCATCGAAACCTCACTGGGCTTCACGCTGGCCAGCATGACTCCCAACCCCAACCCCACACCACTCACGCTCGGTGGCGTCCTGTACGGCGCGTACATCTGCTACGACAGCGTGTTCCCCTGGGTCGCCCGTGCGCTGGCCAACGGGGGCGCGCAGGTGCTCGTGAACCCCAGCAACGACGGCTGGTACCAGGGTTGGGGCGTGCAGCAGCACTTTGGCATGGGCCGTGTCCGCGCCATCGAAACCCGCCGCTGGGTCGTGCGCAGCGTCAACAACGGCGTCGCCGGAACCGTGAACGATCTCGGGCAACCCGTGCAGACCGTGGACAACGGCCAGGAACTCCAGGCACTCGACGTCCGCCCGAAACTCCTGACCGGCACCACCGTCTACATGCGCCTCGGCGACTGGCCCGCGCTGATGCTGGCGGCGCTGATGGTCGCGTACGGCGTCCGGCAGGACCGCCGCCGGAACGACCGCCTGAATTGAGTACCTGGCTGGAGTGGCTACCGCTGCGACTTTAGAGCTGCGACTTCGGCCCTCCCATCGGCATCCGTTGATAATGCATGTTATCATCGGCGCACATGACCCAGAGTATCCAGGCGTACACCGGCGACCGCCTCGCCCAGGCCCGCGCCCTCGCCGGGCTGACCGACGAAGCCCTGCGCGTCCGCGCCATCACCGCCGCGCGCGACAAGGCCTTCGAGGACCTGTGGGCACTCACGCTCGCGTACCTCAGCAGCGACACCAGCGCGGGCGTGAAACTCAGTCCGCATACGCTGCGCGCCTACCGCAAGGGCGTGGAGGTGCTGGTCGAGCACGCGGGCGCGAACGCCTGGAATCTGCTGCACCCGGGGCGGCGCGAACCGTCGCTGTTCGTGGCGTCCCTGACCGCGTCGGGCCTGAAACCGGCGACGGTGCAGGCGCGGGTGGCGGCGGCGGGCGCGTTGTACCGGGCGTTGCGCTGGGCGGGCGCGACGGACGCCGATCCGTTCGCGGACGTGAAGCGCCCGAAGGACCGGACGAAGGGCGTGGTGAAGAACCCGCCGTACCGGGCGGATTTCGTGCAGGCGATGCTGGCCGAGGCGGACGTGCAGGAGCAGGTACTGCTGCTGCTGCTGACGCACGCGGGGCTGCGGATCGCGGAGGCGCTGGCGGTCGAGTGGGAGCACGTGGACCTGGGGCGGCGGAGGCTACTGGTGGCGCACGGCAAGGGCGACAAGGCGCGGATCGTGCCGCTCAGTGCGCGGCTGCGCGAGGCGCTGGGGGCGTTGCAGGCCGGGCGGGTGGCCGCGCCGGGCTCAGGTGGGCGGGTCCTGTCGTTCCGGGCGTACTCGACGGCGTACGAGCGGTTGCAGCGGCTGGCGCTGCGTTGCGGGATGGTGCAGGAGTTCCGGGGGTTCCATGCGGGGCGCAAGTACGCGGGCACGCAGCTGTACGCGGCCGTCAAGGATTTCACGCGGGTGGCGGGGTTCCTGGGGCATGAGCAGGTGGACACGACCCGCCGGTACGTGGAGTTGCCGGAGGATGACCTGGATGATGTGGTCGAGGGGTTCCGCTAGGCGTTCCGGAGCAGGGGGTTGAACCCCTCGGCGCGCGTTGCTGGCCCCTTCCTGGCCCTCCTGTGGGCTTGGGTGATTTTATGCGTGCTGGACATTGTTTTTCCGACCGTACCAAATGACCGCCAGAGCATCTGCCCTGGCGGTCGTGCGGTGTGCGGGGCGTTCAGGTTTCGACGTCGTCTGCTTTCGCGGCGGTGATGAACCGCACGGCTCCGGGAAGGATGCGGGCGTTGAAGGGGGTGGTTTCGACGTGCAGTTCGCCGTCGTACTGCAGGGGGAACGGGTCGGCGGCGTCCACGGTGATGGTGCGGGCCTCCACGGTTTCGAGGTTGCCGCTGAAGATGGGGTCCCCGAGGTTCAGTTTGGCGCGGACGGAGTCGATCAGGTTGGGGATGAGTCGGACGAGATTCCCGGCTTTCATCAGGATGACCGTGAAGCGGCCGTCGCTGGGGCTGATGTCGCTGGTGATCGGCAGGCGGTAGTTGGCCATGCCGAAGTTGGCGACCATCACGCCGATCCCTTCGAACTCGCGTTTCTCGCCGTCGATGGTCAGGTGGAAGGTGGTTTTCTTCGGGTTGAGTTGTTTCATGGCGCTCATGACGTACGCCATGACGCCGAAGCGTTCCTTGAGTTCCTCGCTGTCCTTGATCATGGTGGCGTCTGCGCCGGCGCCGGCGAGCATGCAGAAGCCGCTGCGTTCTCCCTGCACTTCGATCTCGCCGAGGTCCACGCGCAGGCTGTGGCCGGCCTGCATGATGCGGGCCAGTGCGGGGGCGTCGGTGGGCAGGTCGAGGTTCTGCGCGATCAGGTTCGCGGTTCCGGCCGGGAATGCCAGCAGCGGCACGTTCTTGTACCGGGCGGCGTACGCGACGCTGCTGACCGTGCCGTCTCCCCCGGCGGCGACGAGCGCGTCGAAGCTGCCCAGGTCGCTCAGGTACTCCTCGATGGGCGTGTCTTTTTCCAGCTGCCGTTCCGTGACGTGCGCGCCGCCTTCGCGCAGAAGTTTCAGGAAGGCCGGGAGTTCGCTGTCGCCGCTGCCGCTTTTCGGGTTGAAGATCACCAGGACGCGGCCGGGTGTGGTGTGGGAGGTGGGGGGGGTGTCGCTGGTGGTGCGGGGGTCGGCGGTCATCGAATGCATTAGACTGCCGGGACGGAGGCTTTGGCTATGCTGCGTTTCTTGGTGACTTCTTTACTGTTAACGGGTGTTCTGGCTTCATGCGCTCCGGCCCAGCAGGGTTCGCGCATGGTGACGGTCACTCCCATGTTGATCAAGGTGTCCGGAGCGGCCGTGCGCGGCGGGACCGTGACCATTCAGGGCCGTTACCTGGGCGGCCCGTCGACCGGCCAGGTTCGCCTGGGGGCCAGCGAGGACGGCCAGGGCGGGTACCTGTTCCCCGCGTCGGCGGTGCAGTCCTGGACGGACAGCGAGATCGTGCTGACTGTTCCGGCCGACGCGCCGGTCGGGGCGAGCTGGCTGTTCGTGGAGGTAGCCGGGAAGCAGTCGACCGGGCTGCCGTACAGCGTTCAGCAGTAATCGTGTCTCAGTCATCACGCGTCCGGCACCGGCCGAAAGCGTGAGGGCGTGAAAGTGGGGGGGCGGTCCGTTCCGGCGGGCCGCCCTCTCCCCTGTTGCTGTGCACTCAGGATGGCCCGGCACTCCGCTCTGATCGGTGATTTCTGCTGTGCGGCGCGGCGTTGGGGTGAGGGGTGAATGCTGTAAACTCCTTTGGTTATGGCGATTAGGCGCCCCAAGGGCACAGAAGACCACCTGCCGGCCGGCAGTCCGAAACTCACGCTGGACGTTTCGGCTGCCGCGCACGGGTGGGTCGTGGAGACGGCGCGGCGCGTGCTGGAACGCGCGGGCGCGCAGCGGATCGATACGCCGCTGTTCGAGGAGGCGGACCTCGTCAAGCGTGGCGTGGGCGGCAGTACCGACATTGTCCGTAAGGAGATGTTCACGGTGTATTACTTCGGGGATCACGGCGGGTACATCCTGCGGCCCGAGGGAACCGCGAGTATCGTGCGGGCGTTCCTGCAGAACGGCCTCAAGCAATTGCCGTCCCCGCTGAAACTGTGGACGCACGGCCCGATGTTCCGCGCCGAGCGGCAGCAGCGCGGGCGGCTGCGGCAGTTCCATCAGGTGGATTACGAGGTGCTGGGCGGCTCGGACGCGCTGGTGGACGCCGAGGCGATCGCCCTGATGGTGGGCGTGGTCCGGGAACTGGGCCTGACGGGCGTGCGCGTGAAACTGGGCAGTATCGGCGACCCGGAGGACCGCGAGGCGTACAACGCGTACCTTCGTGAGCTGTTCACGCCGCACCTGGAGCGCCTGAGTGACGATTCCCGCGACCGCCTGACCCGCAACCCCATGCGGATCCTGGACAGCAAGAGCGAGGACGACCAGACCCTGATCGCAGAGCTGAACGTAAAACCCATGCTGGACTTCCTGGGCGAGGACGCCCGCGCGAACTTTGATGCGGTGCAGGGCTACCTGCGCGACTGGGGCGTGGAGTTCGACGTGGACCCCAGCATCGTGCGCGGCCTGGACTACTACCGCCGCACTGCCTGGGAACTGCACCACGAGGGTGTCGGCGCGAAATCCGCGCTGGGCGGCGGGGGCCGCTATGACGGACTGGCCGAGCAGATCGGCGCGCAGGCCGTGCCGGGCATCGGCTGGGCGTTCGGTGTGGAACGCCTGCTGATCGCGCTGGAAGCCGAGGGGCACCCGCTGCCCGCGCTGGCGGGACCAGCCGTGTACGTCGCGGCGCTCGAGGACAGCCTTGTGCCCGCTGCGGCGGCGGCCGCCCTGGCCGCGCGCACGTCGGTGCGGGCCGAGTTCGCGTACCGCGCCCTGAAACCCGGCAACGCCTTCCGTGACGCCGAGCGGCGCGGCGCGCTGTTCGCGGGCCTGATCGGGTCCGAGGAAGCCGCCGCCGGAACCGTGCAACTCAAGAACCTGCGCAGCGCCGAGCAGTTCACGGTCCTTCTCGCCGACCTGCCTTCCTTCCTGGCCGCGCAGGAACAGGCTCTCACCGCCACCCCCACGATTCTGGAGAACGAATGAAACGCACCGCCCTGATCGGCCAACTGAACGACACGCACGCCCACCAGACCGTCACATTGCAGGGCTGGGTGAACCGCCGCCGCGATCTGGGCGGCCTGATCTTCCTGGAACTGCGGGACCGCAGCGGGCTGGTGCAGGTGCAGGTGGAACCCGACTCGGCTGCCTTCGCGGACGCTGACCGCCTGCGCGCCGAGTACGTCGCGGAGATCGAGGGCACGTACCAGCCCCGCCCGGAAGGGCAGCGCAAGGGTGGCGCGGCCGACTACGAGGTCATCGCCACGCGCGTGCGCGTCCTGAACACCGCCAAGACCCCACCGTTCGAGCTGGAGAAGGGTGAGAGCGTCTCCGAGGACATCCGCCTGAAGTTCCGGTACCTGGACCTGCGCCGCCCCGAGATGCAGCGCAACCTGATGCTCCGCAGCCGCGCCGTGGCGGCCGTCACGGCCTTCCTGGACCGCGAGGGGTTCGTGCAGGTCGAGACGCCCATGCTCACCAAGTCCACCCCGGAGGGCGCCCGCGACTTCCTTGTGCCCAGCCGCCAGAACCCCGGCGAGTTCTACGCGCTGCCGCAGAGTCCGCAGCTGTTCAAGCAGATGCTGATGATCGCCGGATACGACCGTTACTACCAGCTGGCCCGCTGCTTCCGCGACGAGGACCTGCGCGCCGACCGCCAGCCGGACTTCACGCAGCTGGACATGGAAATGAGTTTCGTGGAGCAGGACGACATCCTCGAAACGCAGGAGCAGCTGATGGCGCACGTGTTCCGCGAGACGCTGGGCGTGGAGCTGCCGGTGCCCTTCCCGCGCCTCCCGTACTTCGACGCCATGAACGACTACGGCAGCGACAAACCCGACCTGCGCTTCGATCACAAGTTCGTGGACGTGACGGACCTGTTCCAGGGCGGCGAGTTCAAGGCTTTCGCAGACGCGCAGACGGTCAAGGTCATCGCCGCGCCGGAACTGACCCGCAAGCAGATCGACGAACTCGAACGGGTCGCCAAGCAGAACGGCGCGCGCGGCCTCGCGTGGCTCAAACGAGACGGTGACGGCTTCACGGGCGGCGTCAGCAAGTTCGTGACCGCCGTGGCAGCCGAACTGCTGTCCCGCACCGGCGTCGGCCAGGGCGGCACGCTGCTGTTCGCCGCCGGAGACTGGAAGAAAGCCGTGTCCGCGCTGGGTGCCGTGCGCCTCGCGCTGCGCGACCTGTTCGACCTGACCAGTGGCGGCCCGCAGTTCCACGTGTCCTGGGTCACGGACTTCCCGCAACTGGAATTCGACGAGGACAGCGGCACCTGGACGTACATGCACCACCCCTTCACCGCCCCCCACCCGGACGACGTGGCCCTGTTCGGCACGGACCGTCAGGGCGAAATCCGCGCCCAGGCCTACGACCTCGTCCTGAACGGCTTCGAGGTCGGCGGCGGCAGCGTCCGAATTCACGACCCGGCCGTGCAGGCCCGGATGTTCCAGGCGATCGGCTTCACCGAGGCGCAGGCCCGCGAGAAGTTCGGATTCTTCATGGACGCCCTCGAGTACGGCACGCCCCCGCACGGCGGGATCGCCTGGGGCTTCGACCGCCTGATCATGGTCATGAGCGGCGCGAGCAGCATCCGCGAAGTCATCGCCTTCCCGAAGAACAACCGTGGCGCGGACCTGTTGGCGCTTGCCCCCTCCCCCGTCGACGCCGCGCAACTCGCGGAAGTCGGCCTGGAAGTCACGCCGCCCGCCGCAGCGGAGGAGCCAGCGCTCAGCTGACCGCCCCTGTGGGAGGCTGAGGGGGAGTCGCACATGCAGGCGACTCCCCCTCAGGTGTGCTGGATGGGTGACGAGCAGCAACAACAGCGACTAAGCTAGTGAAAGTATTCACGATTTGTCTGGATCGTGAAAATCATGTTCTCCCTCTGAACTCTGAGGATGTGACCTCCCGGTTACATGTTCAGTTCGCGCAGAAACTCCAGCGCAAATGCCGCAACCGCCCTCGGGTGCGTGTCCGTCAGGCCGTGCGGCGCACCCGGAATCTGCCGGATGACCGCACCGGGAATGTCCGCCTGGATGCGCCGGACCGTCCACGAGCGGATCACCGGGTCCGACAGGCCGTCCAGCAGCAGGGTTGGCACCCTCACCTGCCCCAGCAGCGGGCCGGTCATGTGGTCCTCCTGATCGCGGGCCAGGAGGATCATGCGTCGCGCCCCGCAGTGCGCGTACGCTTTCAGGCCCGGCAGCAGCAGGCCCGGACGTTCGCGTGGCAGGTCCCGCAGCAGCCGCAGCAGTTGCATGCGCACGCTGGGGTTCTCGGGAATGCCGGTGGGCGCGCAGGCGATCAGCGGGCCGCTCAGGTGCGGGTAGCGCCCCGCAAGATCGATGATCACCTCCCCTCCCAGCGAGTGCCCCAGCAAGGGCGCGCTGCGCAGGTTCACGCGGGTCATCCAGGCGGCCAGATGATCTGTCAGGTGCGAGATGCACACCGGGTAACCGGCGCGGCCCTCGCTGTACCCGTGGCCCGGCGGGTCGTACACGAACACCTGCCGTTCGCGGGCCAGTTCGCGTGCCAGCCGCGCGTACATCCACGAGGCGCAACCGAGGCCCGGCACGATCACGACCGGTTTCCCGCGCCCGCGCACCCAGGCGTGCGTGCTCAGGCCGTTCACGGGAACGATCAGCGGGTGACCGTCAGTCATGGGGTTCCGGCCGGTTCCCCGCCGGCGTCCATGAAGTCCAGCAGCAGCCGGTTGAAGCGCTGCGGGGCGTCCACCATCACGATGTGCCCGGCCCGTTCGATCACTTCCAGGCGGGAGCCGGGCAGCGCCTCGTGCAGCAGTTGCCCCAGCGCCAGCGGGACCAGCACGTCCCGTTCCCCCCACACGATCAGGGTGCGCGCGCGGATCAGCGGGAGGCTGTCCTGCACCGAGTCGCTCAGCAGGTCCACGGCGTTCCGCCACAGGTTGACCGGCCCGGCCCGCACGGCGTCGGTCAGGACGCGCGCCAGGAACCGCTTGCGGCCGATCAGGGCGGCGCGCGGCAGGTGCAGCGCCGTCAGGTACGCCTGCGAACGCAGCAGGCCACTGGCGCACACCAGCACCAGGTTCCGCACGCGCTGCGGGGCCAGGGCCGCCACGTGCATGCTGATGTGCCCGCCCATGGAGTGCCCGACGAGCGTCACGTCCCGCAGGTTCTCGTCGTCCATCCACGCGGCGACGAGCGCGGCCATGTCCCGCACGGTCAGGGACCGCTGGCGGCGGGCGTGCCCGTACCCGCTGAGTTCCAGCGAGTACACCCGCGAGCGGCCTCGCAGGGCGGGAATGTTGTACCGCCACCAGCCGCGCGAGCCGCTCAGGCCGTGGATCAGGACGACGGGCGGCCCTTCCCCGCTGGCGGTGACGTGCAGGGACCGGCCGTCCTGGTGGAAGGTGCGAGAGCTCACCAGCGCAGCATAGGTGAGGTGGAGGAGGGTGACGTTGCGAGGATCTTACGGTTCATGGTGTAATGGGCTCCATGGTGCGTAAGTGAAAGTATTCACGATTTACCTGGTTCGTGAAAATACTCTTTCCTGTTTGCATGAACCACCCAACTGGAGAGGGGCGGCGCCCACGCAGGACGCCGCCCCTCTGATCGCAACCCGGATCAGGCCGTGGCGACCGGCGCGGCGCACTGCCGGGCGAACAGCGCGTGCAGGCGGGCGTCAGGGGTCAACTCCGGGTGGAAGGCGCTGGCGGTCACGCGGCCCGAACGGACCATCACAGCCCGGTCCCCGTACGACGCCAGGACCTCCACGCCGTCACCCATGCGCGTGAAGGCAGGGGCGCGGATGAACACCGCCGCGAACTCCCCTTCCAGGCCGCGCACGGGCAGGTCCGTGGTGAACGAGTCGATCTGCCGTCCGAAGGCGTTGCGCTGCACGGTCACGTCCAGCAGGTTCAGGCTGTCCTGCCGCCCGAACTGCGGGGGCGCGCCCTGCACCTCACGGGACAGCAGAATCGCGCCCGCGCAGGTGCCCCACAGGTGCCCGCCCGCCGCGTGGAAGGCCCGGACGGGCTCCCACAGGGCGTACTCGGTCATCAGGCGGGCCATGGTGGTGCTCTCCCCTCCCGGCAGGATCAGGCCGGACAGGCCGCGCAGGTCGCTGCTCAGGCGGACTTCCGTGACGGCGGCGCCCAGGCTCTCCAGGCGTTGACGGTGCTCACGGAACGCGCCCTGCAGGGCCAGGACACCGATGCGGGGCGCAGTCACGGCTTACCAGCCCCGGCTGGCCAGGCGCTCGGCCGGGATCAGGTCGTCGATGTTGATGCCGGTCATGGGGGCGCCCAGGTCCTCGCTGATCTCGGCCAGGATGTCGGCGTTCTGGTAGTGCGTGACGGCCTTCACGATGGCCTGCGCGCGGCGTTCCGGGTTGTCGCTCTTGAAGATGCCGCTGCCGACGAACACGCCGTCGAGGCCCAGGTGCATCATCAGGGCGGCGTCGGCGGGCGTGGCCACACCGCCGGCGGCGAAGTTCACGACCGGCAGTTTGCCGTGCTCGTGCACGTACCGGACCAGTTCGTAGGGCGCCTGGAGGTCGCGGGCGACGGTCATGAGTTCCTCGGCGGGGCGGGACTGGATGGCGCGGATCTCGCCCAGGACGGTGCGGGCGTGACGGACGGCCTCGACGACGTTACCGGTGCCGGCCTCGCCCTTGGTGCGGATCATGCTGGCGCCCTCGCCGACGCGGCGCAGGGCCTCGCCGAGGTTCTTGGCGCCGCACACGAACGGGACCTTGAAGTCGTGCTTGAGGATGTGGAACTGGTCGTCGGCGGGGGTCAGGACTTCGGACTCGTCGATGAAGTCCACACCGAGCGCCTGAAGGATCTGCGCTTCAACGATGTGCCCGATGCGGACCTTGGCCATGACGGGGATGGTCACAGCACCGATGATCTCCTTGATCATCTTGGGGTCGCTCATGCGGGCCACGCCGCCGTCCTGGCGGATGTCGGCCGGGACGCGTTCAAGGGCCATCACGGCGGTCGCGCCGGCGGCCTCGGCGATGCGGGCCTGCTCGGCGGTCACGACGTCCATGATGACGCCGCCCTTGAACATTTCTGCGAAGCCCTGCTTCAGGGCGGGAGTGCCGGTGTTCGCTTCGGTCATGCCCAGACCATAGGACGAATCTGACCCCAGGGGAAGGGTCAGATTCAGGGAGTGAATGGGGTCAGTCGGGAGTGGGGGGTGCCGGGTACTCCGCCCGGGGTCCGGGTCAGCCGTACAGTTGCTCCCAGCGCAGCCGCACCCGCTCGATCACCTCGACCAGCTGCGACGGACGGAAAGGCTTGACCAGGTACTCGGACAGCACGCCGTCCCCCAGTTCCGGCATCACGGACGGGCGGGCCAGCCCGGACAGGAACACCACGGGCGGCAACGGCGCGGCCGCCGTGGGGTCCGCCGCGTTGTCCGCCTGACGCTGATCGGCCATGCGGCGCACCGTGTCGAACCCGTCCCAGGGGGTCATCAGGACGTCCATGACGATCACCTCGACCGGCGCGGTCCGCAGCAACCGCAGCGCGGCCGGGCCGCTCGGGGCGGGCGTCACGTGAAAGCCCTGCATGGACAGCGTCAGGTCCAGCAGTTCCAGGATCTGCTCCTCGTCGTCCACGACCAGCAGGTGCAGACGCGGCCCGGAGAGGGTCACGGCAGCATGCCCAGCGGGTCCACGGTACGCCCGCCGATCCGCACCTCGAAGTGCAGGTGCGGGCCGGTGCACACGCCGGTGCAGCCCACGTACCCCAGCAGTTGCCCCTGCGCGACGCGCTGACCGGCCGAGACGGCCGTGCGGCTCATGTGCCCGTAGATCAGGGTGCTGTCCCCGCTCGTGGTGTACACGTTCAGACCGAACGCGCCGTAGCGGCTCTCGGTGACCGTCCCGGCGGACGCCGCGTAGATGGGCGTGCCGTAGGGTGCCGCGAGGTCCACGCCACCGTGGAACACCTGCTGGTGGAAGGCGATGTCACGTTCCGCGTACCGGCTGGTGATGCGGTACGACCGCATCGGCCACGCCAGCCCGGAGCGGGAACCGCTGCTGGCCGCCGCCACGGACCCCTGCCGGGTGGCCTGGGCACTGGCCTGGGCGGCCTGCGCGGCGGCCGTCTCGCGGGCCTTCCTGGCCGCCTGGGCCGCCTCGTACTGCGCCTGCCGTTCGTACGCCTCGATCCTGGCCTGCCGTTCGGGGCTGGATTTCCAGGCGAGGTACTCCTCGTACTTCTTCTGCGCGGCGTACTTGGCTTCCAGACGCTCGCGTTCCTTCTGCTTCTTCTGCGCGAGGTACGCGTCGTAGCGGCGCTGCCGTTCGGCGGCCAGGGCAGCCTGGCGTTCGGCCTCGCGTTTCCTGGCGAGGGTCTGCGCGAAACTCTCGGCGCGGATGCCCGGCAGCAGCAGCAGGTCACCGACCTGCAACTCGGTGGGCAGCACGTCGTTCGCGCGGGCGGTCGCCACGATGTCCGCGCCGTACCCGGCGATCAGGGACAGCGCCGACTGACCGGGCTTGATGCGCACCAGCAGACCCGTCTCGCGGGTGGGGACGTTCAGGACGGCCCCGGCGTTCAGGCGGTCGAGGCTCTTGCGGCTCAGGTTCACGCTCAGCAGGTCCACCAGCGTGATCCCGAACCGGTTCGCCACGCGGGCCATGGTGTCGCCGGGCCGCACGACGTACCGCACGACCGTGGCGGGCCGCTGCGGCTGCCGCGCCGAATCACGGTCCGCGAGGGTCACGCGCACGAAGCGCAGCCCGGCGCGTTTGTCCGTGACGGTCACGGCTCCGGCCGTGACGCCGTAGCGGCGCGCGACCTCGGCCTCGGTCGTCTGACCGTCGGTCACGATGTCCAGGCTGCGGGGCGCGCGGTCCAGGGTCAGGTCGGCCGGGGCCTGCAGGTTCGGTTGCAGCGGCGAGAGCAGCTGCTCGAGGGGCGTGGCCTGCTGGGCGTGGGCGGTCGTGGCGGCCAGTAGCAGCGCGCCGGTCACGGCGGCCCGGAAGGTCAGGCCGCGGGGAAAGGGAAAAGGCAAGTGTGAACTCCAGAGTCGAGAATAGACAACGTCAACCGCCGGCGAGGCCCTGCAGGAATTCGACGTTGTTCCGGGTTTTACCCATGCGGGACAGCAGCATTTCCATGGCGTCCGCCGGGTCCATATCGCTGATGACCTTGCGCAGCAGCCACATCTTCTTCAGTACCTCGGGTTGCAGCAGCAGTTCCTCGCGGCGCGTGCCGGACTTCAGGATGTCCAGCGCCGGGAAGATGCGGCGTTCCTCGAGGCGGCGCGACAGCACGAGTTCCGCGTTGCCGGTGCCCTTGAATTCCTCGAAGATCACGTCGTCCATGCGGCTGCCCGTCTCGACGAGCGCGGTGGCCAGGATGGTCAGGCTGCCGCCCTCGCGGATGTTGCGGGCCGCGCCCAGGAAGCGTTTGGGCCAGTGCAGCGCGTTGCTGTCCAGACCGCCGGACAGGGTGCGGCCGGTGGGCGGGGTGACGAGGTTGTTCGCGCGGGCCAGTCGGGTGATGGAGTCCAGCAGGATCACCACGTGCCCGCCTTCCTCGACGATGCGGCGGGCGCGTTCGTGCACGAACTCCGCGACGCGCACGTGATGCTGCGGCGGCTCGTCGAAGGTACTGGCGATCACCTGCGCACCCTGCACGCTCTCGCGGAAGTCCGTGACTTCCTCCGGGCGTTCGTCGACCAGCAGGACCATCACGGTCACGTCCGGGTAGTTCTTGACGATGGAGTTCGCGATCTTCTTCAGCAGGGTCGTCTTCCCGGCCTTGGGCGGCGCGACGATCAGGGCGCGCTGCCCCCGCCCGATCGGCACCAGCAGGTCCACGACGCGCAGGCTCAGGCCATCGTCCATGCTGGGGTCTTCCATGACCAGTTGCACCTCGGGGAAGGTAGGGGTCAGGTCATCGAAGCGCGGGCGGCGGCGGGCCGTCTCGGGGTCCAGGCCGTTGACGGCCTCCACCTGCACGAGAGAGCCGAAGCGTTCGTTCTCGCGGGGTTTGCGGGCCCGGCCGATGATCTCGTCACCGGTCCGCAGGTGGAACTGCTTGATCAGTCCGGCCGTGATGATCACGGTGCGGCTGTTCGGGTCCAGCAGGTCGGCCTGCAGGAAGCCGTACCCGTCGGCGCTGATTTCCAGGAACCCGCGGGCCAGCAGTTGCCCCTCGGCGTCCGCCTGGTGCTCCATGATGGCGAGCGCCAGGGTGTCTTTCTTCAGTTTGCGGTAGTTCTCGATGCCGTACCCGGCGGCAATCAGGTGCAGTTCGGGCAGGATCTTCTGTTGAAGTTCGTGAAAGGGCAGGCCAGTGCGGGTTGGGTCGGTCACTGCTTGACCTCACCCCCGGCGGCCAGACCCGTGCGGGCGGCGCGTTCGGCGCGGCCCGGTGCGGTGACAGCAGTATTGATAAAGAAATCCATAAACGTTCTCCCTGGCAATGATTGTAAACACCTGCGGCCGCCGGAGGGCCACGCGCAGACCGGATGAAGGAGACAGCGACACGAAACGGCTTTCAGCATACCCTGCCCGGCGCGCGGTTGCGGCGCACGTTGACCGGACCAGCCTGCCGCCCTACCATGAGCGCAGCCCCACACTGGGGTGAGACAATCACGAAGCGACCGTGAGGACAGTAGGGCGCGCAGGGCAGCACGAGCGAGTCAGGGACGGTGAGAGCCTGACGCCAGCCGCGAGCCGCGAAGATCACCTCCCGCGCAGACGGAAGAACCCCCCACTCCGGGGATCAGTAGAACCGTCCGGACGCCCCCCGACAGAGGGACCTGCAACGAGGCTGCCCGGACGGGCAGTGAAGTTGGGTGGTACCACGCACCGCACTCCCCAGGGGGGCGGCGCGTCCCAGCACGAAGTGCGTCCCCGTTCACGGGACACACCGACCGCCGAGACGCGCCGCCCCCCTTCCCAGTGCCCCGGAGGCCACCCGTATGCACCTGACCGACATTCCCTTCGGGGTGACCACCTGGGCCGACGTGCCCGTGACCGAACATCCGGGCGAGCGCGGCGTGGCCCTGTGGCGCACCCGGCAGTTCGGGGCCGGGCCGGGCGGACCCGTGCGCGTGCGGATGGTCGAGTACTCCGCCGGGTATCTGGCAGACCACTGGTGCGAGAAGGGCCATGTCCTGCTCGTGCTGGCCGGGCAGCTGGACACCGAACTGGCCGACGGGCGGACCTTCACCCTGCGCCCCGGCGAGTCTTATCAGGTGGCCGACCACGCCGAACCGCACCGGTCGAGCACGCAGCAGGGGGCCACGCTGTTCATCGTCGACTAGCCCTGACCCCGATGACCCCGCCTTCTCCTCTGCCCCGTCCTGCCCGGCCCGCCGATCCGGGCGCGGGTGACCCCCGCCTCCGGCCCGCACCCGCAGCCCACACCCCCCTTCTGGAGATCACATGACCACCGACAAGAAGACCCTCTTCACGCCCGTGCAGGGCAACCCGAACTTCCCCGCGCTGGAACAGGACACCCTGGCGTGGTGGCAGGACCGCCGCATCTTCGAACGCTCGCTGGAACAGACCAGAGGCGGCTCTGTCTTCACGTTCTTCGAGGGGCCGCCCACCGCGAACGGCCAGCCCGGCGTGCACCACGTGCAGGCCCGCTCGTTCAAGGACCTGTTCCCGCGTTTCCGGACCATGCAGGGCTATCACGTGCCGCGCAAGGCCGGCTGGGACACGCACGGCCTGCCGGTCGAGCTGGGTGTCGAGAAGAAACTCGGCCTGAACAGCAAACGTGAGGTCGAGGCGTACGGCATCGACCGGTTCAACGCGGAGTGCCGCGCCAGCGTGTTCGAGTATGAGGCCGAGTGGCGCCGGTTCACCGAGCGCATGGGCTACTGGGTGGACCTGGACGACGCGTACATGACGCTGCACAGGGACTACATCGAGAGCATCTGGTGGAGCGTCAAGAACCTGAACGACAAGGGGCTGCTGTACAAGGGCTTCCGCGTGGCGCCGTACTGCCCCAAGGACGGCACGACCCTGAGCAACGCCGAGGTCAGCGAGGGCTACAAGGACATCCAGGACCCCAGCGTGTACGTGCCGTTCCGCCTGACCGACCCGGCCAGCCTGGGCCTGGAGGACGGCGCGGCGTTCCTGGTGTGGACGACCACCCCCTGGACGCTGCCCTACAACGTGGGCGTCGCCATCCACCCGGACTTCGAGTACGTGGCCGCGCGCGACAAGGACGGCAACGTGCTGATCCTGGCCGCCAGCCTGAAGAACGAGGTGCTGGGCGAGGACGCCGAGGTCGTCAGGACCTTCAAGGGCAGCGAGCTGGAGCGCGTGGCGTACCAGCCGCTGTTCACCGAGGCCTACGAGGCCGAGGGGGAAGGCAAGCCCGTGTGGATGTCGGGCCTGGACACCTACGTGTCCGACAGCGACGGCACGGGCATCGTGCACACCGCGCCGGCCTTCGGTGAGGACGACATGCGGCTGGCCCGCAACTACGGCTTCCCGGTAATCGTGGGTGTGGACGAGACGGGCAAGCACCGCTTCGGGCCGTGGGCGGGCGTGTTCTTCCGGGACGCGAACAACGAGATCGTCCGCGACCTGCGCGCGCGCGGCCTGATGTGGAAGGAAAAGAACTTCCTGCACGCCTACCCGCACTGCTGGCGCTGCGGCACGCCGCTGATGTACTACGCGACCGAGAGCTGGTACCTGAACAACACCCGCCTGAAAGAACGCCTGATCGAACTGAACGGGACGATCGACTGGCACCCCGCGCACATCCGCAACGGCCGTTACGGCGGGTGGCTGGAGAACCTGATCGACTGGAACCTGTCCCGCAACCGTTACTGGGGCACACCGATGCCCGTGTGGGAGGCCGAGGACGGCGAGTACCGCGTGGTCGGCAGTTACGCCGAACTGGCCGAACTGAGCGGCCGCCCCGAACTGACGGGACCCGACTTCGACCCGCACCGGCCGTTCGTGGACGACATCACCTTCGAGGCAGATGGCAAGACCTTCCGGCGCGTGCCGTACGTGATGGACGTCTGGTACGACAGCGGCAGCATGCCCTTCGCGCAGCACCACTACCCCTTCGAGAACAAAGAAAAGTTCGAGAACGGCGGCTTCCCGGCCGACTTCATCGCGGAGGCCATCGACCAGACGCGCGGCTGGTTCAACAGCCTGCACCAGATCGGCACGATGGTGTTCGACTCCGTGGCGTACAAGAGCGTCATCTGCTCCGGGCACATCCTGGACGAGAAGGGCGCGAAGATGAGCAAGAGCAAGGGGAACGTCGTGAACCCCTGGGACGTGTTCGAACAGTACGGCGCGGACGCCGCCCGCTGGTACATGTACGTCAGCGCGCCGCCCGAACTGAGCCGCCGCTTCGGCATGAACCTCGTCGGCGAGGCGTTCCGCTCGTACTTCCTGACGCTGTGGAACACGTACTCGTTCTTCGTGCTGTACGCGAACCTCGACCGGCCCGACCTGAGTGCCGCGCCCGCCCCCGCCGACCGGCCCGAGGTGGACCGCTGGCTGCTGGCGAAGGTGCAGGCGCTGGTGGAGACCGTGACGGCCGCCCTGGAGAACTACGATCCGACCGGCGCGAGCCGCGCGCTTCAGGACTTCGTGACCGAGGACCTGAGCAACTGGTACGTGCGGCGCAATCGCCGCCGCTTCTGGGCGGGTGACGGCGCGGTGGACACTGCCGCGTACGCCACGCTGCACCACGCGCTGAAGACCGTGACGCTGCTGACCGCGCCGTTCACGCCGTTCCTGGCCGAGACGCTGTACCAGAACCTCGTGCGCAGCGTGGACGACAGCGCGCCCGAGAGCGTGCACCTCGCCGCGTGGCCCGTGGTGGACGGGGCGCTGGCTGCGCCCGTGCTGGTGGGCGAGATGGACGCCGTGCTGCGCGTCGTGAGCCTGGGCCGCGCCGTGCGCGGGAAGACCAGCCTGCGCCAGCGTCAGCCGCTGCCGAAAGTCATGCTGCGCGCCCGCAGCGCCGAGCAGACACAGGCCCTGGGGCGGTTCGCGGAGCAGATCAAGGAGGAACTGAACGTCAAGGAGGTCGAACTGATCGACCAGTACGCCGAACTGGTCAGTTACGTGCTGCGCCCCAACCTGCCACTGCTGGGCAAGAAGTTCGGGAAGGCCGTCCCGCAGGTCCGCGCCGCGCTGGCCGCCGCCGACGCCAGCGAGATCGCCCGGTTCGTCCGGGACGGCAAGCAGTTCGAGGTCGTGGCACCCACCGGCGAACGCTTCGAACTCGGGCCGGACGAGGTCCTCGTGGACGCCCAGTCCCCCGAAGGTTTCGCGGCGCAGGAGGAAGCCGGGTACCTCGTCGCGTTCGACACGACCCTGACGCGCGAACTGGAACTCGAGGGCCTCGCCCGCGACCTGGTGCGCGGCGTGCAGGACGCCCGCAAGAAGGCCGGGTTCGAGGTGCAGGACCGCATCAGCCTGCACCTGGACCTTCAGGGCGACGCCCGCGAGGCCGCCGAAGTCTGGCAGGAGTACCTGATGAGCGAGACGCTCGCCGAGACGCTGGTGTTCGGCGCGGGCGGCGGGTTCGAGGCGGAACTCGAAGGCGGAACGGCCTACCTGGAACGCCTGGAGACGACCAGCCACAACTGATACGGACTCGGATCGAATGGGCTGCAAAGCCCGTTCAATCCGAGCGGATGCGAGCAGGAGTCGAAGCGGGCTGTCGGACATGGAGTTAACAGATCGGTGGTGTTCCGATCTGTTAACGAAACAAACGGCAGTCCGTATGAGCATGGCAGTGCAGAGGGGCCGCGTCCAGTCGTGACGCGGCCCCCCTGCCTGTTCTTCCGGGCGGTTCAGCTTTCGATGGGGATGGCGGTGAATCCGTACGTGCCGGGGCCGACGTGCGCGCCGATGACGGGACCCATGAGTTGCACGCGGCCCTTGTGGACGTTCAGGCCGCTGGTGGTCATGGCGTCGCGCAGGGCGTTGATGCGGGCGGTGTCGCGTCCGGCGTGCATGATGGTGACGCTCAGGGGTTGCGTGCCGAAGCGTTCGCGCAGGGTGGTCAGCATCTCGCCGGTCGCCTGGTCGACCTTGGCGCGGCGCACGGCTTTCAGTTCGCCGTGCTCGAAGTTCAGGATGGGCCGCACGGACATCATGTTGCCCAGGAACGCCTGCGCGCGCCCGATACGGCCGCTGCGGCGCAGGTACTCGAGGCTGGCGACGCTCAGTTCGGAGTGCATGCGGGTGCGGGCGGTGTGGACGGCCTGCGCGGCGGCCTGAAGGTCCGCTCCGGCCCAGATGGCGTCGCGGGCGGCCAGGACGGCCTCGGCGAGGGGACCGCTGGCGAGTTCGCTGTCGACGATCAGGATGCGGTCGGTCATGCCGAGCGTCTCGGCGGCCTGCCGGGCGTGCCGCACCGTTTCCGAGAGTTTGCCTGAGATGTGAATGCTCAGGATGCTGTCGTGCGTCTGTAGCAGGTCGCGGTAGCGGGCGGCGAAGGTGTCGGCGCTGATGGGTGAGGTGGTGGCGTTCCCTCCGGCGCGCATGTGGTCGTACACGGCGTCCGGGTCGACTTCCTGCCAGTCGAGGAGGGTGCGGTCGTTCATCCGCACCTGAAGTGGGATGACCTGAATGCCGAGTTGCCGGGCACTGTCGGGGTGCAGGTCGCAGGTGGAGTCGGTGACGACGGCAATCATATACCTGTGTTGTAGTCGTTACGGGGGCCGGTCACTGTGAGATTTTCGGCTTGCTGCCCGGCGGGTGGTCTTCATACACGGAACTGTCAGGGTTCTGTCTGGCGGGCGGCGCGGCGCGGTGTGGGCTGGATGGCGTTCAGGGCGACGTTTGCGTGGGCTGGGGCCGTCTATACTCCGCAGTCATGAAGCATGAGAAACGCAGTCAGATTCACGGGCGGACGCGGTGAAGGTCGCGGTGTTGTGCCACGCCAGCGCGGGCGGGTCCGGGGTCGTGGCGACCGAACTGGGGTTGCAGGTGGCGCGTGCCGGGCACGAGGTGCACTTCGTGGGGTCGGCGCAACCGTTCCGGCTGGGCGGGCACGGCGGGATGCGCGGCCCGTACTTTCATCAGGTGAGCGGGTACGCGTACGCGCTGTTCGATCAGCCGTACCCGGAACTGGCCGCCGCGAACACCCTGACCGAGGTGATCCTGGAGCACGACCTGGAGTTGTCTCACGCGCACTACGCCATTCCGCATGCCACGGCCGCCATTCACGCGCGGGCCATCTCGGGCCGCACGCGGGTGATGACCACGCTGCACGGCACGGACGTGACGCTGGTGGGCCTGGAACCCGCGTTCCGGCACACGACCCGGCACGCCATTCAGAAGAGTGATCACGTGACGGCCGTGTCGCGTTACCTGGCACAGCACACGCAGGAGGTGTTCGGCCTGGACCGCGAGATCGAGGTGATTCACAACTTCGTGGACAGTGACCGCTTCGTGCGGGTGACGGACCCGGCGGTGCGGGCGCGGTTCGCGCATCCGGACGAGGCGCTGCTGGTGCACGTCAGTAACTTCAGGCCGATCAAGCGGGCCGAGGATGTGGTGCAGGTGTTCGCTCGGGTGGCGAGCGAGATTCCGGCGCGGCTGCTGATGATCGGGGACGGCCCCGAGCGGCCCCGCGTGTTCGAACTGGCGCGGCAGCTGGGCGTGATCGGCCGCACGCATTTCCTGGGGTCATTCCCGGATGTGGAGACGGTGCTGGGCATCAGTGACCTGTTCGTGCTGCCCAGCAGTCAGGAGAGTTTCGGGCTGGCAGCGCTGGAAGCCATGAGTTGCGAGGTGCCGGTGGTCGCGTCGAACGCGGGCGGCATTCCGGAGGTCGTGGAGCAGGGCGTGACCGGGTTCATGGCGGACGTGGGTGACGTGGACACCATGGCGGACGCGGCGCTGAAGATCCTGCGCAACCGCGACCTGTACCTGCAGATGGGCGCGGCGGGCCGTCAGGCTGCGCTGACGAAGTTTCATCAGAGTCAGATCGTGCCGCAGTACATCCGGGCGTACGAGCGGACCATCGCGGGCGCGCTGGCCTGAGTCGGGTGGGGGTGGGGTCTTCCCTGCTCCCGGGCAACTGCACAGAAGCAAGTGAATAGTTTCACGATTAATCCAGTTCGTGAAATATTTGTTGCCTCTATTCAGGATGCCTGCCGGGCTGCCGTCCTCCCTACAACAGCAGTCCGTTTGACCGCTGTCATACGGATTCCGTTTGTTTCGCCAACAATCCGGAACTTCACCGGATTGCCGGCTCCACGTCCGGAACCCGTTTTTCTCCTGCTCGCATCCGCTCGGATTGAACGGGCTTTGCAGCCCATTCAATCGGAGTCCGTATCAGAGGACACAGAAGGCAGGGAGAGGCGATTCACCCCTCCCTCACGCTCTGGCGCTCGCCTGCACTGGCGGCGCGGCGCTTCAGCGGGTCAGACGCACGGTGACGACCGTGGAATCACTGAACGGCTGCACGGCCACCGCCCGGCCCACGTCCACGATCAGGGCGTTCCAGCCGCGTTTCAGGGTCGCGGCGTAGCCCTTGCTGGCCTTCACGGTCACGTCAGTGTTCACCCATGCCACGAACAGGGTGGCGCGGCCCACGCTGGGCAGCACGTCCCGCAGGGGTTCGTTGTCGTCGCGGCGACCGTTGTTGTTCACGTCGCGGTACACGAAGAACTTCAGCTCGGCCACGCGGGCCTGCCCGGACACCTGCACCGGGTCGATCACGCCGGGCCACGTGACGTTCTGCGGCGTCAGGTCCACCTGCGCGCGCGCCGTGGGGGCCGTGGTCGGGATTTCCAGCACGAACCGGCCATTCTCCAGGGGCACGCTGGTCACTTCCTCGACCGCCTGCCCGAACGGCGATACCACGAACCCCGCCACGCGCGTGTCGTCCGGACCGCTGCCCTCCACGCTTCCGCGGATGGTCAGCCCCAGGGCCTGCCCGGCAGACAGGAGAGAAATCG
Source organism: Deinococcus seoulensis (assembly GCF_014648115.1). Classification (NCBI taxonomy): domain Bacteria; kingdom Thermotogati; phylum Deinococcota; class Deinococci; order Deinococcales; family Deinococcaceae; genus Deinococcus; species Deinococcus seoulensis. The sequence continues at coordinate 300,756 of NZ_BMQM01000001.1, read as the reverse complement.
TGATCAGGAGGGATCGCAGGTTCATACCCACAGTCTACGCGCGAGTCTGACCGGCGTGTGACGGCAGGTGGACGCACCGTTCATCCCCGTCACATGAACAGGCCCGGCCCACCACTGGGGTGAGCCGGGCCTGCGTGTCCTCTGGTTTACTTGCTCAGAGCGGCCTTGACCATGTCGATGATCTCGGGCATGGTGTCGGCGACCGGGACGTTCGCAGCGGCGAACGCGGCCAGTTTGCTTTCCGGGGTGCCCACGTCGCCCATGATGATCGCGCCGGCGTGACCCATGCGCTTGCCCTTGGGCGCGCTGCGGCCGCTGATGAAGGCCACGACGGGCTTCTTCATGTGCTGGGCGATGTACTCGGCGGCGGCTTCCTCGTCCGCGCCGCCGATCTCGCCGATCACGACGATGGCGTCGGTGTCGGGGTCGGCCTCGAACAGGGGCAGCACGTCCGCGAAGGTCGTGCCGATCACGGGGTCACCGCCGATGCCGACGGTGGTGCTGGTGCCCATGCCCGCGTCGTTCAGCAGCTTGGCGGCCTCGTAGGTCAGGGTGCCGCTGCGGCTGATCAGGCCGATGCGGCCGGGGTTGGTGTAGATCTTGTTGGGCATGATGCCGACTTTCGCCTGGCCGTTGGTGACCAGACCGGGGCAGTTGCCGCCGATCAGTCGGATGCCCTGGCCGCCCTCGGCGCGGCTCTGCGCGTCGAGCGTCTTGACTTCCTGCACGGCCTTCATCATGTCGACGGTGGGCACG